>CALFEW010000700.1 GCA_937958365.1 uncultured Chloroflexota bacterium
TCCGGGCATTTGGAACAGGTAAAAACCTTCAGACCGCAGTTCGCCGATTTTGCGCGCGCCTGTTTTTTTGATCAGATAAGCGGGCAGTTCTGAGGAAATTGTGCCCGCGTCGGCCCACTGCCGCCAGCCGGTAATCATCACCATGTTGGCGCTGGTGGGGATTTCTTGAAAATCGAGCAGTTGGTCGTCCATAAGGGTGTCCTTTAATCTGTAAGTGACTGTTGGCCTGACGTGTGTGATTGACCGATGAACCACAAAAGTCCGAGGCTTTTGTCATTTTACGGTTGCCGTTAAAGATAACATGGGAACCTGCCTGTGCCAACGGTCTCATTTTTTATTCAGGCGTTGGATGGCGTATACTTCCGGCTTATGAAGAAGCCGCAACAGAACACGAGTTTACCAGATTGTCCGGTGGAAGTGGTGCGCAGCGCCAAACGGCAAAAGACGGTCAGCGCTGAGTTGAAAAATGGGGTACTGGTGGTGCGCGCCCCGGCCGAACTGGATGATGCGGCGTTAGCGCCCATCATTGAGAAGTTTCGCCGCCAGTTAGCAGCGCGGATGCGTCCTGCCCCGCACAGTGACGAGGCGTTGGCGGCGCGCGCGCAGCAGTTGAATAAGATGTATTTTAACGGCCGTCTCCGCTGGCAGTCCATCCGCTATGTCAGCAACCAACACAAACGCTTCGGAAGCTGCACGCCGTCTACCGGAACCATTCGCCTCAGCGACCGGCTGGCCGACATGCCCGACTGGGTGCGCGATTACGTCATCGTCCACGAGTTGGCCCACCTGGAAGAAGCCAATCACGGCCGTCGCTTCTGGCAGCTTGTCTACCAATACCCCCTCACGGAAAGGGCCAGAGGCTACCTGATGGCCGTTGGCCTGGAAGAAATGGCGGACGACGAACCATGAACCGGTTAACGGCCGTTTTGCGCCTGAAGTGTTCCCATTGCCGGCAAGGGCCGGTCTATCGCGGCCTGTTGCAGATGAATGAAACCTGCCCCCACTGCGGCATCCATTTTGAACGCGAACAGGGGTATTGGATGATGTCTGTCTTTGTGGGTTACGTGATGTACTTCGCCATCTTAGGGCCGATCAGCCTGATTCTTTACCTGCAAGAAACGCCGCCCATGACGCTCTTTGCCGTGGTCGCCGGGCTGACAGCCCTGTTAGCCGTCCCCATCTTCATTTATGCGCGGGTGATCTGGCTGCACCTCGACGAACTGCTAGACCCCCGCTAATCCCCCGGATTTTCCAACGCCAGACGGCGGTAGCCCCGATTCCAATAGACCAATGGTGCTTCATCCATGCGCGGAACGCCGCTGGCCTGCACCTGACCCAGGTAAATGGTGTGGGTTCCGGCCTCGTAGCGGCAGAAAACGGTACAATCCAGCCAGGCCAGGGCGTCTTTCAGGATGGGCGCGCCGGTAACGGCCGTGCCCCAATCCCCCTCGGCAAACCGATCCTCATCCTTCACCCAGGCGAACCGATTCGACAGTTCCATCTTGTCCTGGGGCAAAATGTTCACGGCAAAAACGGCCCCTTCAGTTTCTAACAACTCCCGCCCCAGGGCGCGATGATCAATCGCCACCATAACCAGCGGCGGTTCTGGCGAAATTGAGGCAAACGCGGATACCGTCAGTCCATGTGGGGCGGCGTGGTCCGGCGATTTGATGGTGACGATGGTCACACCCGCCGGGAAATGGCGCAGCGCTTCTCGATATTGTTCAGATGTAATGGTCATTGGTTATTTTTCCGAATTCTCAGTTTAACAATAAGTTGTCGGCTGACTGCCATCAGCCAGAAGTTTCATTTTAGCGGCAAACCCAACGTGATGCGAACGGCCGTCGCCACGTCTGTGAGATCGTTAATGTGTCCGGCCAGTTCCGCCTGTCCCGCGCCGAATAAAATGGTTGGAACCGGGTTGCGGGTATGGCTGCGGCTGCTTTTGTCTTCGATGTTGCCGTGGTCGCTGGTGAGGATCAGCAGCCCGTTGGCCGCATCCCAGGCGGCCAGCAGGCCGCCCAGCACGTCGTCTATCAGCTCCAGATGGGCCACCGCTTCCGCCAGCGTACCGCGATGGCCGCGCACGTCGCTGGGCCAATGCTCAAAGAAGCTGAAGTGGTACGCCTGCGCCAGAGCGGCGATAGTTGCTCCGGCCTGCGCCGGGCTGAAAACGGGAACGTCCGGGAAGTCCAGATGATCGCGCCACCCCTGGGCGGTAAAATCGGGGCTGACGGCACGGCCGTTCACCAGATCGTCCACCGTCATCAACACCAGACCGGCGCTGGTTGCGGCCAACGGCACGGCCGAAAGCAGCCGCTTGCCGCTGGCAACGGCCGTAAAAAAGTCCGGCGGATAGGGCGTCAGCAGCGCCGCCTTGCCGCCTGCCTGGGCCACTTCGTGAAAGAGTGTGCCTTGCTGGATGACGTGGGCAACGGCCGTGTTGGGTTTTGGCCCATAATGTTCGCCTACCAACTGCGGTGCGTTGCGCCCCGTGAGGATGGCTGCCTGCCCGGTGGCGCTTTGTGGCCGGCCAGGCAGCCCCAGGTTGGCGTCTGTGGGGACCAGGCTGGCCCGTTCGGTGTAGATGGCTTCCCGCCCGGCCAGATACCAGTCTGGGCCGAAAAGCGCGGTGAGGTGGGGAAGAACGGCCGTGGCAAACGGATTCTTGGCCGGGTCAGCCTCGCCCAACCCCACACCATCCATAAAAAAGATGAGAACGTGTCTATCGGTCAGATTTGTCATGCGTGGCGTTTGCCAATCCGGGCAAAGTGGTTTACCGTTAACAGATGAGATCGGCAAGTCGTCGCCGCAAACATCCTGTGAACAACACAAAAATCTGTGAAATCTGTGGACAAATCCTGGGTTTGCCAGGATAGAGTAAGATGGAAGAAAACCTGATTGTCATCAACGAAAATTTAAGCATCCCGGCCGACGAACTGCAATTTCGCTTCTCCACCAGCAGCGGGCCGGGCGGTCAGCACGCCAACCGCTCCTCCACGCGAGTGACGCTGCTGTTTAACGTCGCCCAATCCCCCAGCCTGAACGAACCAACCCGTGAACGCCTGCTCAAAAATCTGACCAGCTACCTGGATAGGGAAGGCGTTTTGCAAATCCATGTCCAGGACACCCGCAGCCAATACCAAAATCGAGAAATCGCCATCCGGCGCTGGCAGCAGCTTTTAGCTACCGCCCTAAAGCCACGCAAACGCCGTTACAAAACCAACCCCAACCGCGCCGCCATCGAAAAACGCCTCGCCGAAAAAAAGCAGCGCAGCCAGGTAAAAAAAGGACGCGGCCAGCAGTGGGAATGATCAATTGTCAATTGTCAATTGTCAATGGCTAACAGCTAACAGCTTCCTCACAACACCACACCTGCCGGATCATTCCCCGAATCCAACATGGCTTTGCGCACGTTAACGCCGCTGAGCAAGAGCAGCCCAACCACAAAGAAGACAATCAGCAGCACAATGGCAATGCGCTGTGAACCGGTGATTTGCACGGCCGCAGCAAAGGCCAACGGCCCAATCCACGACGTGCCCCGTTCGCTAATCTCATAAAAGCCGAAGTATTGCGCCTCTTTCTCGGCCGGGATCATCTGCGAAAAGAGCGACCGGCTGAGCGCCTGCGACCCACCCAAGACAATGGCAATCACCACGCCCGCGATAAACAACTGCATCTCGGTATACACCAGCGCATAGGCGTAAATAACAATGCCGGACCAGATGAACAGACTGAGCATAATGGATCGTTTCGCCCCCATCCGCCAGGTCAAAACTGTGGGTATCCCCGGGTTGGGC
>CALFEW010000701.1 GCA_937958365.1 uncultured Chloroflexota bacterium
TCAAGCCTTCGCAGTGGAAACGCAAAAGCATTTTGCCCGTTACATCACCCAGGCCATCGGGTACGATTATGGGCGCGGCCATTTGGGCACAGTGGTCCATCCTTTTGCTACCAGCTTCAGCCGCGACGATGCGCGCATTACCACCCGCTGGTATCCCAACTTCCTCAACCCGTCGCTTTTTGGCGCGCTGCACGAATCGGGCCACGCCATGTATGAACAAGGAACCCACCCAGACCTGGGGCGCACGCCGCTGGCGCGGGGCACGTCGCTGGGCATTCACGAATCACAATCGCGCATGATGGAAAATCTGGTGGGGCGCAGCCTGGGCTTCTGGCAGGCGCACTATCCGAAGCTGCAAAGCCTGTTCCCGGAGCAGTTGAACCAACACACCGCGGAAGATTTCTACCGGGCCATCAACAAAGTTCAGCCCTCTTACATCCGCGTGGAGGCCGACGAACTGACCTATAATTTCCATATCATCTTGCGTTTTGAACTGGAGCAGGCGATGCTCAACGGCGATCTGGCGGCCAAAGATTTACCGGAAGCCTGGAACGCCAAGATGGATGAATTACTGGGCGTCGTGCCGCCGACGGACAGCCAGGGCTGTCTGCAAGACGTGCATTGGACGCGCCCCGGTTTTGGCTATTTTCCGACGTATGCCTTGGGGAATTTGTACGGAGCGCAGTTTTTTGAAACGGCCGTTGCCCAAACCCCGGCCATCCTCGACGAACTGAATCAGGGCCAAACGACCCATTTGCTGGCCTGGCTGCGCGAAAATATTCACCAACACGGCCGTAAATTCACCCCCGGCGAATTGGTGCAGCGCGTCACCGGCCAACCCCTCAGCCACGCTGCTTTCATGCGGTACGCCACCAACAAATTTAGCGATCTGTACAATCTTTAGGCTTACCAATTTTGGGCGTTTAAACAGCAGAGCCACAAAAATCTCAAAGATTTTTGTGGCTCTGCTGTTTATCCCTTGCCGTGATCCGAATTAGACGGATCTTGTTTGATTTCTGCCTGATCGGGGAATTCAATCCGCACCCGCGTTACCGCCAGCCGGTCCGTATCCAACACCCGGAAAACCACGTGTTCGTTGTAAACCACTTCGTCATTAATCTCCGGCGGCCGTCCCAACTTGGCGACCACCAATCCGCCGATGGTTTCCACGTCCGGCAGCGACTCTTTTTCCCCCAAAAATACCAGTTCGGTCAGATCATCCACCAGATAAGCGCCGGCCGCTTCAATGATGCCCGGCTCTAAAACCACAAAGGGTTCTTTAAACTCCAGGTCAAATTCATCGCGCACTTCGCCGACTACTTCTTCCACCAGGTCTTCCAGGGAGACAATCCCGGCCATGCCACCAAACTCATCCAGCACAATAGCCATGTGCAGGCGCTGGCTCTTAAACGCCGTCAGCAATTTCTCCACCGGATAATCTTCCGGCACGGCCGGCGCAGAGCGCAAAATCAGGCGAATGTCAAAGCGGCTGTCGGCGCGCATCGTCTGGCGAATCAGGTCTTTCAGGTGAACGATGCCGACAATGTGGTCCAGGTCCCCTTCAAACACCGGAAAGCGGCTGTGGCGGCTCCCGGTCATGATACGCAGCAAATCATCGGTCTCAATGTCCAGAGGAATGGCCTGCACGCGCGTGCGCGGTGTCATTACCTGCCCCACCAGACGGTCGCTAAAATCGAAGATGTTGCGAATCATCTCCTCTTCATCTTCGTTCAACAGACCGCCCTCAGCGCTTTCTGTCACCAGCAGCTCAAGCTCTTCCGGCGACAAAACGCGGGCATGGCCCTCAGCCGGCGGGACTTTAAACACGCGCAGCAGCCAGTTACCGATGGCATTGAGCAGCCGCACAGGAATTCCCAGGATGGTTTGGGCCACTTGCATCGGGCGCGCCAGCCGCAAAACCAGGTGGGACGCATCTTGCAGGGCCAATGATTTTGGCACCATTTCGCCCAAGACGACGTGCAAATATGT
>CALFEW010000702.1 GCA_937958365.1 uncultured Chloroflexota bacterium
TAGTTGATAGTTTGGATCTATCAACACCAACTAATTCCTGCTCCGTTCCGCCAGAGCCAGCGCTTCTTCGCGGCTGTAGATGTCCCCCGCTGCCTGCGCTTCCTGAATCAGCCGCAGCAAACGGCCGATTTCCGGGCCGGGTTGAATCTGCAAGTGCTGGACCAGATCGTGCCCGTCCAACAGCGGCGGTGGGGCGACTGTGTCGGCGTAGTGGTCGAAATAGTGGGCAAAGAGACGGGTGACGACAGCCACCAACTGCGCCCAAACCTCGTTCGGGCCGGGACCGCCATAAGTCGCCAGGTGGTCGGCCAGACTTAGCAGGCCAATGTCTAGTCCGGCCGTTTGTGTCGCCCGGAAATAGCGGTAAATGGCCCGCCGCGATGGCGCCCCGCCTGCCCCGGCCAACAGCAACGGCCGCATGTGCCCGGCGACGATGGTTTCCACGTATTTGACGGCCTGGTTGCTCAACGCCATCTGGCGCAAACGGCCGTTTGCCACTTCCGCCCCGGCCACATCATGCCCAAAGAAGCGAATACGGCCGTCGGCCTCCATGGTTTGGGTCGCTTTTTTGCCCACGTCGTGAAACAACGCACCCAGACGAAGCAGCACATGGCCGTCCAGTCTGCCATCCACCGGCCGCGCCAGATGCGTCGCCAGCGCTGGCGCGTAGGCTGCCAGCGCCTCCTGGGCCAGTTGCAGGCCGGCGTCGTCTGCTGGCGTTTGGGCGACGACGGCCGTTTCCACCACGACCAGCCAGCGCAAAACCTGAATCGTGTGGGCCAGCACCGGCTCCGTATGCGGGGCTGATTGGGCCACGTCGGTCAGCGCGGCGATTTCCGGCAGCGCCTCGGTTAGCAAACCCAGCGCCCACATTTCGGCGATGGCCTCGTCGGGCACGGCCATGGTGAGCAGCTTCAGCAGTTCGTCGCGTACCCGCTCGATAGAAGAGTGTGGCAGGAATGGGGCGGCGTCCAGAACGGCCGTGCGCGTTTCCGGCGTCAATTGAAAACCCAGCGTCAACGATTGGCGCACGGCCCGCAGGGCGCGCACCGGGTCGCGCAGCAGCGCTTCCGGCTGCACCAGCCGCAGGCGGCCGGCGGACAGGTCCGCCAACCCGCCATGGGGATCCATGACGCTGGCCAGGGTAACGGCCGTTGCCGGCAGCGCCAGGGCGTTGATGGTGAAATCGCGGTCTAGCAAATCCGCGGCCAGGTCCGGTCCACGAAAGCGCGAAAAATCCAGGGTGGTATTGTCCTCGCGCAGCACCACGCGCCCGGCGTCCCGTTCCTGGTCCATCACATAGGCCGGTTTGTTCAGGAACCCGGCCGCCTTAAAGGTCAGGCGGATGGCTTGTTCCGGCACGATGAAGTCCAGGTCGTGGCCGGGACGGCCCATGATAGCGTCGCGCACCGCCCCGCCCACCAGATAGACCGGGATGTCTTGTTCGGCGAAGAACGGCCGTAACTCGGCCAACAGCGGCGGCAAAAGCAGCGTTTCCCCGTCCGGCGCTTCCACGTAGCGCAGCGTTACCCGCTCTTTGGGGCGATTGTGCTGTGCCAGCCGCTTCGCCGCGTCAGGCGTTTCGCCAACGCCGGCCACCCGGTTTTGGATCAACGCCACCCAACGACCGGCGTAAGGGGTAAGGTCTGGGGAGGAAGTCATAGGGTAGAGCGTGTCAGAAGGGTTTGTAATTCGTATTCCGTATTCCGTATACCGTATACCGTATTCCGTATTCCGTGTTCCGTGTTCCGTTTACGGATTACGGTATACGGATTACGGATTACGAGTCCTAACGCAGGTGGGCAAAAATAGCCGGCTTCAGCACGGCAATGCACGGTAAATTGCGGTAGATTTCGTCGAAGTCCAGGCCGTAGCCCACGACAAACTCGTCGGGGATGTCGAAGCCGACGTATTCTACGTGGACGTCAATTTCCCGGCGCGACGGTTTGTTGAGCAGGGAACAAATCCGCAGCGAGGCGGGCGAACGGGCCATCAAATTGCGGCGCATATAATCCAGCGTACGGCCGCTGTCTATAATGTCTTCGACAATCAGCACATGTTTGCCCACGATGGGCTGCTTCAAATCCATGATGATTTGTACCGCGCCGCTGCTGGTTGTGCCGGAACCGTAGCTGGAGATGCCCATGAAGTCAATGGTGTGCGGCCGTTTCAGGGCGCGACTTAGATCCGAGAGGAACATGTAGCCGCCTTTTAGCACGCAAATCAGCAGCAGCTCTTCGATCCCTTCGTAATCGGCCGTGATTTCAGCGGCGATGGCTTCGACGCGGGCTTGAAGGGTCGTTTCGTCAATCAGGATGTGGTCAATGTCGGCATAAAGGTCGTGGATGGGTTCTTTACTCATGGCTCTTTGCTCCATTGCGCGCCGGCAATACGGCATGGCATTGGCGACAGCGCGCTTCATAGGCTTCCGCCGCGCCTACCAGCACGACGGGATCGTCGTAGGCGGCCGGCTGCCCTTCGACCAGGCGTTGGGTGCGGCTGGCCTCTTCGCCGCAGATCACGCAGATGGCGTGCAGTTTGGTTACCTGCTCGGCGCGGGAGAGCAGGGCGGGGATGGGGCCAAAAGGTACGCCGCGGAAATCCATGTCCAGCCCGGCGCAAATGACGCGCTTGCCCTGGTGGGCCAGCGTTTCGCAAATTTCGACGACGTCGGGTTCAAAAAATTGCACTTCGTCAATGGCGACGACGGTGGTTTCTGGCTGCAATTGGGTGAGGATGTCCTGGGCGCAGTTGACGGGATGGGCTTCAAAGGCGTTGCCGACGTGGGAGGTGACTTTTTGGGCGTGGAAGCGGTCGTCTATGGCTGGTTTGAAGACCTGGACCTGTTGTTGGGCGATGACCGCCCGGCGCAGCAGGCGGATGAGTTCTTCGGTTTTGCCGCTGAACATGCTGCCGCAAATGACTTCTATTCTTCCTCGTATGTGTTTTCCCATGGTGATTGTGTCTGGACTAAACAAAGAAGGGCAGATACGTTACCGCATCTGCCCTTGAATTGTCACACGAATGCAACGGCCGTTACTTACTCGATCAGGCCCTCAGCGCGCAGGAAACGCTTGATGTCTATAAGCGCTTTCTGGCCAATGCCTGGCAGAGCTAACAAAGCGTCGTCGCCTTCATTGAGTAGGGCCAACACGTCGCCTACGGTGGTCAAATTGGCGTCTTCCAACGCTTTTTCGGCCCGCGTGCCCAGAGCCATCGCGCCCACTTCCAGATTGGTTGGGATGGCTTTTTCTTCTTTGATGGTCTGGTCGGCAATGATGGCTTCGCGGCGCTGCAAACGACGCATGAAGCGATCCACCTGGCCTTCGGTGTCGAGCAGGCGTTGGGTTCCGGTGTAAAACGGATGTGTGCCGGACCAGATTTCCACCCGGATTTCCGGGCGGGTAGCGCCAACCGTCATCACGACTTCACCATCAACGATGACTTTGGCATCGGGGTACCATTTGGGATGGATGTCTTCTTTCATGATGACTATGCCTTTTGTTGAGCGGGGGGATAAACACTGACGTATTTACGGCCGTGTTTCATCTCAAACGTTACCTGACCTTCGATCAGGGAGAAGATGGTGTAATCTTTGCCTAAGCCGACAGAATTGCCGGGGCGAATTTTGGTGCCGCGCTGACGAACGATAATGTTGCCGGGAATGACGTGTTCACCGCCATACCGCTTGACGCCCAGGCGTTTTGAATTGCTGTCACGGCCGTTTCGTGTTGAACCGCCACCTTTCTTATGTGCCATGATTCTCTCTCCTTAACCGGCGACGATCTCGTCAATCCGTAAACGGGTATAACTTTGCCGATGCCCTGCCCGCCGACGATAGCGATTCTTCGCCTTGTACTTCCACACAAAAATCTTCTCACCACGGTATTGTTCGACGACCGTTGCCTTTACCGAAACGCCTGCCAGTGTTGGCTGACCAACTTTTACACCTTCGCCATTGGCCAGGAGTAAAACGTTTTCCAGCGCGATTTGGTCACCGACTTCGTAGGGGAGCTTCTCGACGGAGAAACTGTGTCCCTCTTCGGCGCGGTACTGCCGGCCGCCACTTTCTACAATTGCGTACACAACATACCTCCAAAAAGAACCGGCATACAAGATGCCGGCTGCCTCTGATTATAAGATTGTATGGGTAGTGGTCGGACAACCCACACAGCGAACGTGAATTATAGCCAGCCCGCCCGGCATTGTCAAAGAAAATGCGAACTGTGCGCCTGATTTCGGATTTTTGATTGTGGCGTGTAGACTGGGAACGGCCGTATCATCGCGCATGAACCGTGATCACCGTTGGCAGTAAGCTGAACGCCGGAATTTCCACGGCCGTTTCCCCCATCAGCAGCATGCCCGTCGAAGGGCCGCCATCCAGGTTGAAGGCGATGTCCAGGTCCAGGTCGGAACCGGCCAGCCAGGCGCTGAACTCGTGCAAAGTCAGGCTGCCCCAGGGGGCGAAGATGAAGAGGAGTCGGCCGGCGTTGTCTTGCCCAACGGCCGTGCGCCGTGCGGCCACGCCGTCTTCGTTGGGATAGCCCAACGTGCCGCCGGGCTGCACCAGCATAGGAAAGGATTGCAAGGCGTACAGGAGCGGTTCGTCGGTGGTATACGGCCGTTCGCGCAGCCAGCGCAGTTCCGGGCCATGTTCATCAATCGCCAGCATTCCGGCAAACTCGCCATAGCTGCTGCCGCTGGCCTGCCCCGCCACGATGATCAGGCCGGTGGCGACGTTTTCCGGGGTGAAATAGCCGCCGTTTACCACCAGCAGCGCACCCGTCTCTGCCTGCCACTGCGGGATGGACTGCGGCGCGCCGGGCCGATAGCCGATGCGGAAGGTGAACAGCGCCGGGTCCAGGCGCAGCAAAAAGAGCCGTTCACGGGCCGCGCCAGCCTCATCAAACAAATGCAGGGTGCGCTGTTCCAGGCCGGGATGGACTGTCTGCCAGCCGGTGTCGGGGATGGGCGTAGGGATGGGTGTGGCGGTCAGGGAGGGGTCGGTGGGGGGAACGGCCGTCTCCATGACTGACGGTGACGCGGCTGTG
>CALFEW010000703.1 GCA_937958365.1 uncultured Chloroflexota bacterium
CGGCGCCGCTGGTGGGTTGATGCTGCCCGTGTGATACCCATCGTCATACATAAAACGGTAAACGACGCCATCTTCCTGACCCGGCGGAACAATGACCGGCCAGAACAGGCTGCCGCTGCCGCTGAGGCTTTGCGCTTCGTAGGTTGTCCAGTCGTTGGCCGCCGGATCAAACAGCTCCAGGCTGACGGTGACTTCGTCGCGCTCTACGTCCTGGACCGAGATGCTAAAGTTGTACAGCTCTTGCGACCGGTCTACCCGCGGATTGGTGAGCAGAGGCGGCCGGTTCTCTTTGGCGCGGAAAAGCTGCACCAGACCATTTTCAGTCACCACCAGCAAATCGGCGCTCTGGCCGGTGGTGGATTTGAGCGGCTTCAGGGCATACACGCCGCTAAGCACGTCTAATTGGCTGGCAAGCGTCAGGTCGCCGGTGTAAAAGAAAACGTTGCCGCCACGGTCGCCGATGACGATTTCCGGGAAAACGTCACCATCCAGGTCGCCCCAATACAGGCTGGTGACGCCGGGCAAGTCTGAAAGCTGCCAGGTGACCAGCGGATTGTCGGCTTTAAGCTGCAAGTAGACTATTTGGTCAGCGTCGGTGGCGATCAAGAAGCCCTCGTCGCCGGCCAAAACGCTTTCGTCGGAATCACCGGCAAAGGGCTGGACGTGAATGCTGGACAACGGCCGTCCCTGGATGCTGACCGGCCATTGCGACAGTTGAATGCCACGCCAGTCGAAACCGCTCACCGTGTCGTCCTGACCCAGCGTCACCAGGGCGGTGTTGGCTTCCGGCGCAACCTGGTTGGTCCGATAAATCTGGTTGATGATGGCCGGATAGGCGATGACCACGGCCGGGATACGGCCGTCTTGCAGGCGGTAAATGAGGTTTTGACTGATAGCTAACAACTCAAGCTGGCCCAGACTACGATTGGGCTGCACGATAAGCTGGCTGACCTGGTCGTCAATAAACGCCGACCAGAGGCGTTCGCCGCTGATGTCATAGACGTAGGTGGCCCCGGCGGCCGTGCCTACAATGATTTCGGACGTTATGTCGCCTTGAAGCTGGGCCACGAGAACGGCCGTTATCTCGGCCGGTATTTCGCGCTGCCACAGTTCATCACCATTGGCCTGGCGCAGTTCGATGACGCCTTCGACCTGCTCCTGGCTGTTCAGGCCGGGTTGGCTGTCGTTGTGGACGACGACGATAAGCGGCGGCTCGCCGTTGGTGAGGGCGACGGTATCCAGGGCAAAGATGGACCCGCCCGGTTCGGCAATCCAGCGTAAAGAGCCATCGTTATCCAACCGGTGCAAACGGCCGTCACGCGCCCCAATCAAAATCTCATCGTTGCCGTCCCGATCAAAATCTACCACCAACACAGCACTGGGCGCGGCAAAAAGGGAAGAATAACTCCACTGGTTGGCGATGGTGTTGGAGCCACCCCCCAAACCAAGCAGTTCGACGGTGGCAAAACGGGCCAACAGCACCTCGCTTTGCCCATCATGGTTCACGTCTACCAGCCGGGACAGCCCTGTGGTGTCTATTTCGGCGAATTGTTCCAGGGTGCGCCCTTCCTGATTAAGCAGCAACACGTCGGCCGGGGCATTGCCCCCGTTTTGCGCTCCCAGGATAATGGACAAAAGCGACTGGCTTTGCGGCTGCGTGGTTAGCACCGGGGAAATGTTGAGGACAGCCCGGTTGGCCTCCGGCGCGAGGTGGCGCGTCCAGAGGCGCTGTCCATCATCGTTGAAGGCGACCACTGTACCGGCTTCCGTTCCGGCGATCAGGGCAGGATTGCCGGATAAATTGACGCCTACCAGACTGGTCACCGGTTTGTTCAGGGTCCGCAGCCAAAGGCGACGGCCGTCGTGGGCATACACCAGGATTTCCCCGCGTGAAGTCCCAACGGCGACATATTCTTCGCCGTTGAATTGAATGGTGGTCAGGGAGGTCAGGCGGCAGGAGACGTTTTGTTCCAACATCAGGTCGCCTTCGGTGTGTAGCATCACTAGTTGGCTAAAGCGACGAGGGTTAAAAATGCAGAGAAGGATTTACTGAAGGCGGTAGCA
>CALFEW010000704.1 GCA_937958365.1 uncultured Chloroflexota bacterium
CGCCCGCTGGTCGTGGGGATGGGTGGTGAAATTGGGGGGGCTGGTGATGGGCACGGCAATTGGCGTAGCGGCCGTCGCCTTGCTGCCCACGTTGCACTTTATGTTGTACACCACACGCCGGAGTGTCAATTACTCGTTTACATCCAGAGGGCTGCCCTTGGAAGATTACGTGCAGCTTATCCTGCCTGCCTTACGCTCCCATTGGACGCCAGAGTACAGCGGCATGGCGGCATTGTTGTTGCTTCTGGTGGCCTGGTACGGCCGTCGCGCCCGCAATATCCCCTCCGCCCAAACGGCCGAAATCTATTTTTGGAGCGCTACGGCTTTGCTGGCCGGTTGGCTGGCGATGGGCGACAACGGCATCCTTTTCCAACTCGCCTATGGTGTGCTGCCCGGTTTTCGCCTCTTTCAACAGCAGGAACGGCTGCTAAGTTTAGTCAGCCTGAGCGTGGCCTTGTTGTTGGCGCTGGGCTTAAGCGTCTGGACACAGACCGATCCTGCAACTCGTCGCCGTCTGTGGCAAGCGAGTGGATGGACAACGGCCGTTTTCCTTCTCCTGGCTGCCCTCTATGCCCAGGCCAACCCGTCGTTTGCCGGCCAACCCTGGCCCGCGTTGTGGCTCAGACAAGCCGCGATGCTGGCGCTCATTATGTTGCTCCTGGCCGTGCAATCCACCGCCAAACCACGCCAGACCCGGTTCCTACTGCTTCTATTTATTCCGCTCCTGGCCGCCGACCTATACGTCAACACCAGCAGCAGCGTGGATCGCCACCCCGGTTCCCCAGACGCCTTTTGGCCCCAAGATGCCTGGCTGCAACAACTACGCGCTGAACAGCCCCCGCTGGCGCGTATAGATTCACAAAATCTCTTACACGCCAACCTGGGCGCGGCGTATGATCTGGAAGATATTCATGGCATCAGCCCCCTCAAGCCGATTTGGTTGGCTAACCTGGAACAACTGCCCCGCGAACGGCGCTGGCAGCTTCTGGGCGTGACCCACGTTCTCGATACCCAACCGCCTATGCCCGGCGCACAAATGGTGGCCCCGCTTCGCCAGAACGTCTACCCGGAGCGCACGATTGCGGCCAACCTCTACCGCCTGCCTGCCCCCCTGCCCCGCGCCTGGCTCAGCTATCAACCTGTCGTGGTGGCGGATGAAACGACAGCCAGCCAAACCCTGGCCAGCCCTGAATTTGATCCGGCCCAACAAGTCGTTTTACACACCGCTATCCCCGATCTGGCCGACATCACACCGCCATCGCGCCCGCCAACCATCACCACATGGCGCGAGGGGCAGGATGGGCTGCGCATTGACGCGCAAACCGATACGCCCGCCATCCTGGTGATCAGTGAATGGCGTTATCCCGGTTGGCGCGCCTGGCTTAATGGGCAACCCGCCGACCTCTTCCCGGCCGATTATGCCTTCCTGGGGCTACGCATACCGGCCGGCCGCCACGAGGTGAAACTGCAATACCAGCCCTGGGATGTGCCAGTGGGCGCGGCGCTCACCGTGTTGACGCTGGTGGTAGCCGGATGGCTGGCCTGGCGCTGGCGGCCGGTCGTATCGGTACGCGCCGGGCAGTCAGATGGACAGGTTGTTCCATCAGAGCGCGAGGAACGGCCGTCTGTTGGTGATGGCTCACAGTGGCAGGGGGCGCGTTGGCGATGGTCGCAGTGGCAATGGCGCCTGGCGATTGGTTTGCTTGTCTGGCTGGCATTTGGTCTGCGCCTGCACACGCTGGGGGCGCAAGACTTACGCGGCGACGAAGTCTATGGCTTTCCATTTATGGGTCTGTCGTTGACCGGAATGTTGCAGGGCATTGCGGCGTTGGGCGAAGAGCATCCGCCGCTCCATTACATCATTTTGCACAGTTGGATAAGAGTGGCCGGCGACAGCGAATTTGCCATGCGTTTTCTGGCCGTCATTCCGGCCATTTTGGTGCTGCCGGTGATGTGGCAGTTGGGGCGGCGCTGGCACGGCCGTATGATGGGGTTCTTCGTGGCGGCGCTCATGGCCGTGTCGCAATCCCTGGTCTGGTTGGGGCAAGACGTGCGCAATCAGTATGTGATGGTCATCCTGTGCGGCGCGCTGGCGACCTGGTTTTTCCAACGCGCTCTGGACCGACCCCGTTGGATAGCCTGGGTCTGGTATGCGCTGCTCTGCGCCCTGACAATGTACAGCCATTATTATGGCATTTTTGCCCTGCTGGCGCATGGTGTGACGCTGCTTGTGCTGCCGAATTATCGCCGCCACCTGCCGGCGTATGTGCTGTCTGGGCTGGCGGCCGCGGCGCTGTTTGCGCCGTGGTTGTTCATCACCTTTGCCGGTTGGGTCACGCAGCTTAGTGCACCAAGCGGGATGGAACTAGCCCCTTATTTGCAGCGCGTTGGGCAGGAGTTGGTGGCCGGGGCGGCCTTCCCTGCTGCGCCGGGGCGGTGGCTCTTCCTGGGGGCACTGTTGCTGGCAGCAAGAGGCTGGTGGGCTTTCTGGCAGCGGGATAGGGCAACGGCCGTTATTCTGGGCGTATGGTTAGGGGGCGCTTTGGGCGGTGTGTTCCTGGTGCTGCTGCGTCGCAACATTTTTAACCCCTATTATGTCAGTCCGGCCGCGCCGGCCTGGTGGGCGTTGGTGGCTATGGGGATCATCACCCTGGCAGAACAACCCCGCCGATGGGCCAAAGGGCTGGCGCTGGGCAGCGCCCTGGCGCTTTTCCTGGCGGCGGCGGTGAGTTTGGGTAATTATTACGGCCGTCCGGCAGAATTTGGCCGCAATCAGGGCTATCGGGCGCTGGCCGCCCATGTGGCCGACCATTATGCCCCCAACGACCTTTTCCTGGCGAACTTCCCCGACCCTTCCTTCGTTTACTACCTGCGCCACCTGGACATCGCCTACACCATGCAACCCGCCACCCTCGAAACGCCATTCGCCACGACCGAACAGGCGCTGGCCGGGCTGGTGGAACAATATGATCGCCTGTGGTTTGTGCCAGAACAAAGCCACACCTGGGACACAGAGGCCATCGTCTATCGCTGGCTGGATTATCACACCCTGATAGAAGAAAATCGCCAGTTTGACAGCCTTAACCTGATTCTCTATCGCCCGGCGCACGCCGTAGACGACATCATGACCCCGGTGGGGCAGTCCGTTGGGTCGTGGGCCAGGCTGGAAGGCTATTACATAACGGTAGATGGCGTGTCCTGTCACCCCATGCAGCCCGGCGCCGAGGTCACCGTGACGCTGATTTGGCGCGCCATCTCCGCCGCGCCGACCGATTACACGGCCTTTGTTCACCTGTTGGGCACAGACGGCCGTTTGCTGGCGCAACATGATGGCGTGCCGGTCTTTGGCACACGCCCCACCACCACCTGGCAGCCGGGCGAGCGGTTGCTAGACCGGCACACGTTAACCATTCCACCAACGGCCGTGCTGGACGGCGCGGAATTGTGGGTAGGACTATACGATTCGCAGAGCATTGAGCGGCTGCGCTTTGACACGGGACAAGATGCCCTACGCCTGGAACTGCCGGCGTGTACGTCTCTGCCTGCCAACAAGTGACCGCGATGATACAACTCCCTTCACAGGTCGCTATGTTCATTCAGCCCATCGAAACACCCCGGTTGATTTTGCGGCGATTTGCTACAGAGGATTGGACGGCCGTATTCACCTACACCGCCGACCCCACCGTCATGCACTACATCCCTGAAGGCCCCATGACCCAAACCCAGGCGCAAACGTGGGTAAACAACAACTCAGGCGAATCCGCCCAGGCGTTCCCCATCATTTTGCAGCAAAACGGGCAGATCATTGGGCACATCATTTTCCATGCGTGGTTTAGCCACCGTACCTATGAAATTGGCTGGGTCCTGCATCAGGCTTATCAGGGACAGGGCTACGCCACCGAAGCGGCCAAAGCTGTGTTAGACTACGCCTTTACCGGGCTGCAAGCCCACCGCGTCATCGCCACATGCCAGCCGGAAAATACCGCTTCCTACCGCGTCATGGAAAAAATCGGGATGCGCCGTGAAGGTTATTTTCAGAAGTGCATTTATCGTGGGGAGAATATCTGGTGGGATGAGTATTTTTACGCTATTCTGGAAAACGAATGGTTTAATCGCCTATCCTTGAAATAAATCATAACGAACCAACCAGCCATTCTAATAAAATGAGCATTCCCCTTCTCGCCACAAAGACCTATTTGCCCCATCCGGCGCACGGCTGCGTCGGCCGCGCCCGCCTGAAAGAACGCCTCGACCAGGCTTTTGCCACCCGGCGGCGACTGGTCCTGGTTTCGGCGCTGGCCGGTTCCGGCAAAAGCACGCTCCTGGCCGATTGGGCAATGGGCACGGCCGTTCCCACCGCCTGGTTATCGCTCGACGCCCTCGATAATACACTCGCCACCTTTTGGGCCTATGTCATCGCCGCCATGCAGCGCGGCGCGCCCGATCTGGCCCAATCGCTCCTGGCCGAATTGCTGTCGCCGCAGTCGCCACCGGTGGCAAGAATCTTGCCGGAGTTCTTGAACCAGGTCGCCCAATTACCGGCCCCGGTGGTTTTGGCGCTGGACGATTATCACCTCATCGAAAACCCGGCCATCCACGACAGCCTGATCTATCTGGTCGAGCATCTGCCCGATACCCTGCGTCTGGTCATCTGCACCCGTTCCGATCCCCCCCTGCCCCTGAGCCGTTGGCGCGTGCGCGGCTATCTGGCCGAAGTTCGCCTGTCGGAGTTGCGCTTTACCACGCCAGAAACGCACCTCCTGTTGCGCGGCTTTATGGACGCGCCTCTGGATGATGAGGACGTCGCCCGTCTGGAAGCCAGCACGGAAGGTTGGGCGGCCGGTCTGCAACTGGCGGCGCTGGCGCTGCAAGGATCGCTGGCGGCGCAAAACCGACAGGCGCAAAAAGCGTTCATCGCCCGTTTTTCGGCCAATCATCATTACGTGCTGGATTACCTGACCAGTGAAGTGCTGGCGCAGCAGCCGGCCGCAATTCACAATTTTCTCCTGCAAACCGCCATCCTCAAGCAGCTATCCGGGCCGCTGTGTCGCGCTGTGACGGGCGACCCCCACAGCGCGGCGATTTTGGCAACCCTGGTAGGCAAAAATCTATTCCTGATCCCCCTGGATGATGAAGGTATCTGGTTTCGCTACCATCACCTGTTTGCCGATATGTTAGCCATTCGCCTGGCGCGCGAGCAGCCGGAAATGGTGACGCAGCTTCACGAACGAGCGGCGCAATGGTACGAAACGGCCGTGCGCGTAGACGACGCCCTCTACCATGCCCTGCAAGCCCACGCTGTGGATTATGCGGCCGAAATCGTCGTCCGGCACTGGCACCGGGCCGTTTATACGGGCTGGCCGAACGTGGCTTTGGGCTGGTTGCACGCTTTACCCGAAGGCGCTGTGCGGCAGAATCCGGTGTTGAGCATGGCCGCAGCCTGGACACAATGGATACGGGGAGAGACTACGCTGGCGGAACAACATGCCGAAGACGCGCGGCGAGCGTTTGATCGGGCTATCACGCCAAAGCCAGATATGCCGGAGGGACTGGAATTTGAAACCATTCCCAGCCAGATAGCCGCTCTCAATGCGCTGATGGCCGTCCGCTTTGGGCGTCTGGAGGAGGCTTTGCACTTTGCCACGCAGGCCATTGAGATGCCGCAGGCCAAAGACGTGATGGCTTTAGGGCTGGCCCACATGGCCCTGGGCACAGCCCACCGCGACCTGGGCCATGTGGCGGAGGCCATTGTCACCTATCGCCAGGCGGTTGAACTGATGCGGCAAACGCACAATCATCTAGCCATGGCGACGAGCGCCTTAAACCTGGGGCGTTTGCTGCTGGCGCAGGGGCATTTGCGGGAAGCAGAGGCGGTGTATGAGGCGGCATTGACCTGGGCGGCGGAGAACGGCCGTACCCCCGCCGCTGGCATTTTACAGGTGGGTCTGGGTGAACTGCTCTATGAACGGGACGAACTGGAAGCGTCCGCCGCGCTGCTGGAGCAGGCCTGGGACGAAGTACACCGGACGGGCTATCTGGAATTGATTTGTTACGGCCGTATCCTGCAAGCCCGTCTGCGGCGGGCGCGCGGCGATTGGACGGGCGCGATGACGGTTTTGCAAGAAGGGGCGGAAATCGTGCAGCGGTTGAATATCCGCAGCCTGGCAAATGAAATCGTCGCGGTGCAGGCGGTGTATCTGGCTGAAAGCGGGCGGCTGGCTGAGGCGCTTGAACTGGCGGGGGATGTGGCTTTGCAGATGGCAGACAGGCGGTTACGGCCGTCGCTGGCGTTCCGACTGCTGCATCTGGCGCGGGTCTATCTGGCGGCCGGGCGGGTCGAAGAGGTGTTGGGGTTTGCCACTCAATTTGAACAGGCGGCGCGGGCCGCCGTGTGCCAGCGCTGGCAAAGCGAAGCCTGCCTGCTCCAGGCGTTGGCCCACGCCAGAGCCGGAAAACCGGCGGCGGCAACGCCGGCACTGCGGCAAAGTCTGGCGCTTGCGCAACCGGAAGGCTACGTCCGTCTCTACGTAGATGCCGGACAGGCCGCCCAGGCGCTGCTGGTCACCCTCTATCCGGCGTTGACCGACGTCCCTCTGGCGCGATTTGTGGGGCGTGTGCTGGCGGCTTTCCCGGCGCGTGAAGAGGCGGAGAAACGGCCTTCCGCCACCCATCTGACAACCAACCAGTCACCAGACGAACCGTTGAGCGAACGGGAAGCGCAAGTGCTGCGCCTGCTCTCACTGGGCCATACCAATCAGGAGATCGCCGACCAGTTGGTCATCTCGTTAGCCACCGTCAAAACCCATCTGCGCCACATTTTCGAGAAATTGGGTGTCGCCAACCGCGTTGAGGCCATCAACCGCGCCAAAGAACGCCAGTTGCTCTAATTTACCTGCGGCCATCGAGCCTGATTTGGCTTTGTAACGGCCGTTCTCCACAACCTTTTCACCAACCATATATCTTCTCAGTATTTTGGGGTCAATCGGTAGGCAAAGGGGCAAAAGCCGGGTTTACCCGGCGTTGTTTTGAAGACCGGTGCTTTAGCGCTGGTCGTTACCTGCGCCTGGAGCTAAAGCCCCAGGCTAAAAAACGACGCCCCGTAAACGGGGCTAAAGACGGCCAAGGCAGTAGCAACAAACCTTCCGAAAGCACACTAATTATCGTGATGTTACCCAACGATGCCAGGTAAACCCGGCTTGTTTTCCCCTCAATCCCCTTACCCCACAACCAGGAATCAACCGGTCGTATCATCCTTTCGGTTGACGTGAGCCGGAGGCGTTTAGCCTATCATTTACCGCAGATAACCGGCAAAAGATAACCGACAAAAGGAGCAACTATCATGAAAATAACCGTTTTGAATGGCAGTCCCAAAGGGGAATTAAGCGTCACAATGCAGTCCGTGGCCTATCTGGCCAAGATTTACCCCCAGCACGAGTTCACCGTCCTGCACATCGCCCAGCGGATCAAGCATCTGGAGAAAAACCGCGCCGCTTTCGACGACGTGATTGAGCAGGTGCGCGCCGCCGATGCCGTGCTGTGGGGCTTTTCCCTGTACATCCTCATCGTTCACGCCAGTTACAAGCGCTTCATCGAACTCATCTTCGAGCGTGGGGCGCAAGAGGCGTTTGCGGGCAAGTACACCGCCGCCCTCTCCACCTCCATCCACTTTTTTGACCACACCGCCCACAACTACATTCACGGCATCTGCGATGACCTGGGGATGCGCTTTGTGGATTCCTTCTCGGCCGATATGTATGACCTGGTGAAAGAAGAAGGCCAGCAGCAGCTTGTCCGATTTGGGCAGCAATTCCTGGAAGCCATCGAAACACAAGCGCCCACCCAGCGCCAGTATCCGCCCCTGACCTACCGCGAATTTGCCTATCAGCCGGAGCTGCCGCCGCACCCCGTCGCCACCGCCGGGAAAAAAGTGGTCATCCTGCACGATGAAAACGACGCCGACAGCAATCTGGCAAAAATGGTGGCCCGCTGCCGCAGCGCCTTCGCCGGCGAGGTGACGGTAGTCAATATCCACGACATTGACATAAAAGGCGGCTGCCTGGGCTGCGTGGAATGTGGCGCCGCCAATCAGTGCATCTACACGGGCAAAGATGGGTACATTGAGTTCTACACCAACACCGTGATGACCGCCGACGTCCTCGTCTACGCCGGGCGGATGGTAGACCGCTATCTGTCGTCGCGCTGGAAGCTGTTTTTTGACCGGATTTTCTTCAACACCCACACGCCGGTTTTGGAAGGCAAACAGATCGCCCTGGTTATTTCTGGACCTGTGGGGCAAACGCCCAACCTGATGGAGATTTTCCACGGCTTTTTTGAGTTCTAGAGCGCTAATCTCGTCG
>CALFEW010000705.1 GCA_937958365.1 uncultured Chloroflexota bacterium
GCGCAAGGGCATCCCGGTCCACGTGGACGCCCTGGACGATGGGCAGATGCTCGACGCCGTCTGGAGCGAAAACCGCGAGCGCAAAGACATCTCGGCCGTCGAGGAAGCTGAATTGTTGGCGCGCAAACTATCTCAATCCAAGAGCCAGCGCGAAGTGGCCGAAGCCTGGGGCGTGGACCGCTCGACTGTCGCCAACCGCCTGCGACTCCTGGAACTGCCGGCCGAAGTTCAGCAGGCCAACCGTGACGGCCGTCTGAGCGAGCGCTCCTGCCTGGCCCTGGCTCCAGTCCTGAAGCTGCAAGAGGCCGTGCCAGTGTGGAAAACAAACTACTATTCGCCGGAGCCGCCGGCCGCGTACATCAGCAAGCTGCTGGAAAGCCCCAACGGCACAACCAGCGAGGACATCCGCAAATATGCTGAGCGTGCCATCAAACACGCCGGCGTCTCACTCCCCAAGTTTGTCGCCGACTTCGAGACGGGCGTCAGCGGCAAGATTTGTCAAAGCACCTGTCGTGGCTGCGGCTATCGCGTCAACAACCACTGCATGGTTTCCGACTGCCTGGCCGCGAAGGAACAGGTCATCGCCGAATGCGTCCTCACCGACGCGGCCGACGAGTTGGGCGTCCACATCAGCGACCGTGACGAGGACTTCGCCGATTACGAAGAGTACAAAACTCGCGCATTGCTGGCAGCCCTCTGGAAGGGCGGTCAGCAGCCTGGCACAAACTTCGTGATTCGCTGGCAGCCCAGCGGCGCAATGGTACGGCCGTTCGCAGAACGCGAATTACTGTGGGATGACCACCGATTCGACAATGAAGGGCGCGCCGGCATCGCCCTGGGCCATCGCGGCTTACTGCCGCTGCATCTTCTTCCCGGCGACAGCCAGGCAAAGGTTGAGGACATCGCGTCCGCTACAGACCGGGCCGCCTGGCGCAAAGAGGCCGCGAAGCTGGGCAAAGAAGTGGAGAAACGGGCGAAGGCCGCGATGGTGGACGCGCTTTACCTTCCGGCCGGAGACGCTGCCGGCATCATCGCCGCGTTGATGCTGGAGCCAAAAGACGATGCCGTCGACGGCTTCGATGGCCTGGAATACGAACCGCTGCTGAAGCAGTTTGTAGCCTTCATGTGGGACAAAGGGCGAGGCGTCAAAACGTACTACGACGGCTGGCGGCAGGTTCAGCTGGTGCGCCGGCTCCTGAGCCGCGCCGGGATGAACGCGGACAAAGTCACATCGTCCGGCATGCCCCAGGCCGACATGCGCCGCGCCGCCATCCTCGCCTTAGATTTTTGGTACGAGCGCCGCAACTATGGCAGCTACGACTGGCCGGATTGCAAAATGGCCCTGGATGCCGCTTTAGCCACTATCCATCCTGTCCGCGACTTACCGGAGGACGAGACCGCCGAGTTGCTCAACCTGGATTACGAATTGCGCCGCGCCCTGCGCGATATGGAGACCCGGAAAGAGAAGGATGCCCTGGAAGCGGCTGCAGCAGCGCTGCGCAAGGCGGAGCGCCAGGCCACAGGAGCCATCAACCTGGCCGGTGACGAAGACGCCGACCTGTACGGCGAGGACGAGGACGAATTTTAACCATGAGCGCCATCATCGTCAGCAGCCAGCAATTGCTCACCATCGTCGCCACCGGTGGCGTCATCGTCCCCGAACCGCCAGCCGCCCTGGTCACAGCCTGGCTCACCTGCGCCAACTGCGGGCAACTGTATCCGCTGCGGCCACGGGCCAGCGCCTTCCTGATGAATGATGCCAGCGTTCAGGTACGTCAGGGATTTGTTGAAGTTTGCCCACACTGCCGGCATGAGCATCTGCCCGGCAGCCACCTGCTCATGACCTAAAAACAAAACGGCCGGTGTAATCAGCACCGGCCTACCGTGACCGCAGGGTATTTGGGGTAACGGCCGTTCCAGTATAGCAAAGTTGGTAAGCCAACTCAAACGGCCGTTCCCCACAAAGGAGTATCTCAATGGAATTGCTAGACACCGGCATTCGCTGGATCAGTTGGGCATTGGCCGCCTACATGGTCGGCTCGACCATCGTCTTTGTCATTGGCGTTGGGATCGGCGCGATCAAAACCAAATCGGCGCTGTGGTGGTATCTCATCTACTCGGTCGTCGTCGTTGGCATGATGCTGGCTGGCCTCAAGTATCTCCCCGCGATGGTGCTGCAATTTAGTAATGAAGGCATCGAATCGGCGCAGCCGGAGATGAACCGTTTTGCGGGCAACGTGCGTGGCATTTTCGACACGGCCGCCGGCAGCACTGGTAACGGCGCGCAGGCCCAGGCCACGCCCACCCTGCCGCCCATCAGCGGCCCCACCGATGGCAGCGACCCAGATGCCGGAGGCGGTGGTGGCATTCCGCCGACAATGGCGCCTTTCCTCACGACGCCAACCCTCGCGCCCACGTCTACGCCGCTCACCGTCACGATTGACTACCACGCGACAGCCGACGCCCGACTGGCGACCGTCACGGCCGCAGCTGCTCAATACCAGCCCGGACCTACGGCCACCTATGACATCCTGAAGCCGCCGACGCCCATCATTCAGCCATAACGCATAGAGGAGTATCACGATGAACCGTAAATACCGACGTATCCAAACGAGTGTGACCATCGGCCACGCCGAATGGCGGCGCGTTCGCCGACGCGGCATGGAGCCGGTGCAGCCCCTCCAACCGCCGCTCACCGAGCGGCTGGCAGGTCAATGGCGGCGCATGGTGGCCCTGGCAACGGCCGCCTGGGCGCGCCTGACCAAGCAGCAGCTTGCTGTCGTGTCCCTGGCCCTCGGCCTCTTCGTCGGCCTGGTCGTCCTGGGCTGGTGGCTCTGGCCGGTGCAGTGGGACGCCTCCACCTGGACCGGAGCTAACTTCAACAACCTGCCGGCCGTGAAACGCGAGTTGGTCATTGACAACAGCGCCGACCTGTTCAGCTACACCGTTGACCAGGGCCGTGTCCAGGCGCTGCTGGCCGACTGGCCCGGCGCGGCCGACGACATCTGCCGCCTGGCTGCGGACGCGGGCGACGACGCGCAGCGGATGCGCTACGAGGCGCTGCTTTACATCACCACCGGGCAGATGTGCGCCGACCAGGCCGACAAGGCCGCCCAGGAGTAACAGATCATGTTCGACGATAAGCAGCCCAAAACGAGCAAAACGCGGTTAGAAACTCGCGCCGATCCGGTTTACGTCGCCATCGGCCGCGAGGCCGCGAGCCGGATGATTGCCCTCACCGTGCTGGTCTTTGCCGGCGTGTGGTTGTGGATGGGCAGCGTGACAACGGCCGTCATCGTGGCCGGCCTGGTTCTGCTGCTGCTTTCCGGCTACCTGCAATTGTTTACCACCGACGTGATTGGACCGGTTGCCAACAACGTGTCTGTTTGGCTGGCGACACGGAAGACGATGAGGATGGGGGAAACGGCCGTGACCAACAAATCAAACCCGATGTGGATTGGCTATTACGGCAAGGGCGAGCCGGTCCTCACCAACCTGGACGAGATGACCTCGACGGCCATCTGGGGCGTCAACGGCGCAGGCAAAACCACGCTGCTGCACACCGCCATCTACGAGATGACGGCCGCTTACACGCCGGAAGAACTGCACATCGTCATCTTCGATCATGGTAAGGACGGTAACGACTTTAGCGTGTTTGCCCACATGCCGTACCTGCACGGCGTGCCCATTGCCACCAGCGATGACGAGGCCATCCGGCTGCTCAAGTGGCTGGACGGTGAAATGGCCCGGCGCGGCGAACTCTTCCGCAAAATCCCCGACCGCTTCCTGTGCAATGACCTGCACCGCTATCACAAGCTGCGGGTGGAACTGGCAATGGAGGATGAGTTGCCCCGGCTGCCTTACCTGGTCGTCGTCATAGACGAATGCCAGGACTTGACCGGCAAAGCGGTGGACGGCCTGCCACTGCTCGTCAGCCTGGCGAAAAAAGGGCGCTACGCGGGTATTAAGCTCCTCGTGGCAACCCAGTACCCAAACGTGGACGCCATTCCTGCCGGGCTGCGCAGCCAGCTTTGGACGCGCTTCTGTGGTTCTTTGTCCTCTCCCCGCGAATATCACAACGTGGCCGAAATCGGGAAGGAATTCACCGATGAGGTAAGTCTGGGACGTGGGCAGTTTTTCACCCGGTTGGCCGGTTATCCGACCTGGATGGTGATGAACGCCATCAAAATCCCAACGGCCGAGTTAGAGAGCTACGCGGCCGAGATTAGCCAGGGTTGCCCGCTGCCCACTTGGGGCGGCGTTGGCGCAGCCTACACGCAGCACGTCGGCCGCACCGAGGCGGCGGGAGAGGTCTCCCTCGGCGACGAAGGGTGCG
>CALFEW010000706.1 GCA_937958365.1 uncultured Chloroflexota bacterium
GAAAGCGGCGGGCAGCGGCAACGGCCGTTGCCATTGCCCTGGCCATAGAAACAGACGCCAAACCGCACGTCCTTCCCGCGCCACCCACACCACTCGTTAGCGCCTGGCAGGCCGTCATGCGCAGCAGCATTCTCGACAAACGGGGGTCTGTACGATGAAACTAACCGTCAAAATAGACGACCAATTATTTACCGTAGAAGTAGGCGACTTGCAAGCGCGCCCCATCATTGCCACGATTGGCGAAGAACAATTCGAAGTCTGGCCCGAAATTGAAACAGCGAATACGCCAGCTTTAATTGGCTCCAATAGCAACGGGCAAGGTGCATCCACCTCGCCGCCAACACCTGCAACAACGACAGCCTCTCCGACAAAAAGCGAACGCGCCAAATGCGTCCGCGCGCCCATCCCAGGCATAATAAGCGCGGTGATGGTGCAGGCCGACCAGGTCGTATCCGTTGGGCAGCCATTGTGCGTGCTGGACGCTATGAAAATGAGCAATACCATCCGGGCCAACCGCGCCGGAACCATTGCCGGCGTTACCATCACAGTTGGGCAGCACGTCAAACACAACGACATATTGGTTGAGTTTACAGATTAGCGAAGCCCCGGCTTCCGCGCTTCTTTTTACATCATGGATTTCACACAACTTCTTCCTGAACTTTTCAAAGGCATCACCAGTTTTACCCCCGGCAATGCCTTAATGATCCTGGTGGGGGGCATCTTGATTGCTCTGGCCATCGTCAAAAAATACGAACCAGTTCTCTTGTTGCCCATCGGTTTTGGCTGCATTTTAGCCAATATTCCCCTGGTCGGTATGACAGAAGGTGATGGCTTATTCAGTCTTCTGTATCGCGTTGGCATCAGCACGGAACTATTTCCCTTACTGATTTTTATTGGCGTCGGGGCGATGATTGACTTCAGCCCTTTGTTAGCCCAGCCCAAAATGGTTCTCCTGGGGGCGGCCGGGCAGTTTGGCATTTTCGGCACGCTGATTCTGGCGACCTTACTTGGCTTTCCGCTAAACGAAGCCGCTTCTATCGGCGTCATTGGCGCGATTGACGGGCCGACGTCTATTTTTGTGGCGACCAAACTGGCGCCGCGGCTTCTGGCGCCCATCGCTGTGGCCGCTTACTCTTACATGAGCCTGGTCCCCATCATCCAACCGCCGCTGATGCGGCTGCTCACAACGCCAGGTGAGCGTCGTATTCGCATGGCCTATGCGCCTCGACCAGTTTCCTGGCGTGGACGGGTGATGTTTCCGGTGGTTGTCACCCTGGTCGTCGGCCTTCTGGTTCCCGATGCGACGCCGTTGATCAGTATGCTCATGTTGGGAAATCTGCTGCGTGAGAGCCTCGTCGTGGATGGGCTAAGTAAATCGGCGCAGAACGAAATTGCCAACGTAGCCACATTGTTCCTGGGTGTGACCATTGGTTCTACGATGAGCGCCAGCACGTTTCTAAATATGGATACTCTGGGAATTCTCGTCCTGGGATTGGTGGCCTTTGCATTGGACACGGTGGCCGGCCTGCTGTTGGGCAAGACGATGACTGTCTTGAGCCGGGGGAAAATCAACCCACTGCTGGGCGCGGCCGGCATCAGCGCGTTTCCGATGGCCGGCCGTCTGGTGGCCAAGATGGCCCAAGACGAGGACTTCGATAACTTTTTGCTGATGCACGCGATGGGCGCAAATACGGCCGGGCAGTTAGCCAGCGTTATGGCGGGAGGTGTGCTGCTTGCTCTGGTCTCCGGGACCATGTAGCCGTTTGCCGGGCAGACGGCCGTGTGTTTACGCGGCCGGTTCGCCCAGTATGTGTTTGAGATACGCTTCCATAAAATCGTCTAAACGGCCGTCTAACACCGCCTGGGTATTGCCTACCTCGTAATTGGTCCGGTGGTCCTTGACCATTTTGTACGGATGCAGCACGTAAGAGCGTATCTGGCTGCCCCAACCGGCGTCTACGTCTTCGCCTTTTAGTTCGGCCATTTCGGCGTCTTGCTTGCGCCGTTCCAGGTCAAACAACTGGGACTTGAGGATGCCCATGGCAACGTCCATGTTTTGCGTCAGGGAGCGCTGGTTCTGGCAAGAGACGACAATGCCGGTGGGTAAATGGACAAGACGAACGGCCGTTTCGTTCTTTTGCATGTGCTGCCCCCCGGCGCCGCTGGAGCGAAAACGGTCAATCCGTAAATCTTTCTCGTCAATCTCAATTTCGATGTCTTCGGCCACGTCCGGCCAGACTTCCACTTTGGCAAAAGAAGTATGTCGGCGTTTAGAAGCGTCGTAGGGCGAAATGCGCACCAGACGATGCACGCCGCGCTCAGATTGGAGACGGCCGTAAACGTAATCCCCTTCCACCGACATCAGGCAGCTCTTGATACCCGCCTCGTCGCCGCTGCTCTCGTCCAAAATCGTTACCTTGAACTTGTGCGTCTCGGCCCAGCGAATGAACATCCGCTGCAACATCTGCGCCCAATCTTGCGCTTCTGTGCCCCCCGCCCCGGCATGAATCGCTAAAATTGCGTTTTCATCGTCATAATCGCCGGAAAACAACGCACGGAATTCCTGCTCTTGCACCAGCGCCGTTAGCTCTTCTAACTCGTGGGCAATTTCTGCCTCAAGTTCGTCGTCTGCCAAAGCGGCCAATTCCAGGGCGTCATTCAACCGCTTACTCAAGACCTCCCAAACGGTCACCTGTTCCCGCAGGCGGGTTAATTCCTTCATCACCGTCTGGGCTTTCTGCCGGTCGCCCCAAAAGTCTGGCTCCTCGGCAATGAGCTGCAACTGCTGAATTTTGTCAATCTTGGCAGCTACGTCAAAGACGCCTCCGCAAATGATTGACGGTTTCCTGTAATTCACCCAATTGCGCGATTAATGCTTCCATCACATGCTCCTTAAAAGCTGGCAATAGCAAACCCTGCCAGCATTGTTGCCATTATCCTTCGGTGGCAAACAGACCATTGACAAATAGATCGGGATCAAATGGGGCCAAATCTTCGATCCGTTCGCCGGTTCCAATAAAGCGCACCGGCAGGCCCAGTTCGCGGTAAATGGCAAACACCATGCCGCCCTTGGCCGTGCTGTCCAGTTTTGTCAAAATCACGCCGGTAGCTTTCACCGATTCTTTAAATTTGGCGGCCTGCACCAGCGCATTTTGGCCGGTTGGCGCATCCAACACCAGAAAAACTTCGTGCGGCGCGGCATGAACGCTCTTGCGGCAGACGCCATACACCTTTTCCAACTCTTTCATCAGGTTGAATTTGGTGTGCAGTCGGCCGGCTGTGTCAATCAAGAGCATGTTATAGCCTCGCGCCCGCGTGGCGCGGATGGCGTCGTAGGCCACGGCCGCCGGGTCGCCCCCAGGCTGGCCGGCAATGACGGGAACGCCAGAGCGCTCACCCCAAATCTTTAGCTGATCAATGGCCGCCGCCCGGAATGTGTCGCCGGCCGCCAGCAGCACGTTTTTGCCCAGGTTTTTGTACCGATAGGCCAACTTGCCGATGGTCGTGGTTTTGCCAGAGCCATTAACGCCCACCATCATCACAACCGTCAGTTGGCGCGGTTCTTCTAATTCGTAAACCGGCGGATCCACCAGAATGGCCCGCATTTCCTGTTTCATGGCGGTTAGCAACTGATCGGTTCGGAATAGGCCCTCCGCCTCCACCCGCGCACGCATGCCAGAAACCAGGTCTATCGTCGTCGGCACGCCTACGTCCGCCTGGATAAGTAGAGCTTCCAGGTCTTCCCAGGTCTCTTCCGTGATTTCCCCCATACCCAACACATTCACAATCTGCCCAAAGACAGTCTGCCGGGTACGGCTTAATGATTCGCGAATACTTTTGAACAAGGTGATCCTCTTCTAGTTGACAAAATGAAAAAGGTCTTCAGGGATTCATGTCTTACAATTCCCAAAGAGCCGACAGAGAAGTATAACAACGATCAGGGTGAAGGCAATTCGATGATTTCACCGTCGGCGGTTAATTGCTCCACGCGCAAAGTGGCCTGGTTGAGCTGTTTGTTGCACCGTTCGGCTAATTTTTGCCCGCGTTCAAACAGGGTTAGAGACTCATCCAACGTCAGTTCGCCGGCTTCGAGGCGGGCGACAATGACTTCCAGTTCTTGTAAGGCTTCTTCAAATGATAAGGCTTGTATGTCCTTTTCCATCTTGCACTACTCCTTCATTTGCTGAGGATACGGCCGTTCAATTCACCGTTGGCAGGCGGCCGGGTTCTTCATGCGCTTCAATTGTCGGCTGATGACCGCCACCTGGATGCAAATAACAGACGCGCTTTAAGATGCAAACGAACCGGTCCTGGTTTGTCGGCGCAAACTGTACCAGACGATCCACACGGCCGTTGCCCCACACAAGACAAACAAACTGTAAAACGTCAGTTGTATGCCCGCCGAATTAGAGGTTCGCACCGGATCGCTGGGATGCATCACCAACGGCGTGCCGGGAATCTCCCAGAGCAGATAGGCGGCCAGGGCCAGCGACAAAAAGCCGCGCCCGCGCAGTTGCGGCAGCCACCCGGCCAAAACCTGAACGATGACGGCAACGGCCGTCACGTTAAATACCGCCAGGTTACGTGGCTCGCGCCACAAGATACCGCCCCAATTCACCTGCTCCGCCCACAAGCTGACCACCACGCCCAACACAAATATGCCCAACGACACCCAGCCAATCGCCTGCCGCCAGCGTTCCAACAACGGCCGTCCCGTCGCCGCCAGCGCCAGACCCACCAGCCCATTCAACAACATCCCGGCCATACCCGTCCAGATGAGCGCCACGTGGACGTAAACCACCTTAATACCCGACCCCAGCGTTTGCTCCACCGGCGCGACAACCACCACCACAACCATCGCAGCCAGCAGCAGCAGCAAAATGCTCCAGGCCACTATCTCGCCGGTAAACGGCCGTTTCTCCCCCGCCTGCCTCGTCATGGTTGTTACTCCTTTACCTGCACGCTAATTTGACCATCCGCCACCTGAACCGTCAGCGCCTCCCCTGGCGCTGCGTCGGCGACGGCGCGTACCACACGGCCGTCTGACCGGCGCACAATAGCATACCCCCGCGAAAGCGTCGCCAGCGGGCTAACGGCCGTCAATCCGGCCTGCAACACCGCCAACCGCCCCTGCTGCCGCGCCAGGCGATTACCCATCGCCCGGTCCAATCGCGCCAAGGTCACATCCAGCCGCTGCCGGTTGTTCTCCAGTCGCGCCTGCGGGCTGAGGTGGGCCAGCGCCCGCGCCAGCGTTTGCACGCGCCACTGCTTTTGCCGGATCACATTATCCATTTGCGAACGCAGCACCGCCTGATAACCATGCAGCAACGGCCGTATCTCCTCAATGTCCGGCGTGGCCAGTTCGGCCGCCGCCGAAGGCGTGGGGGCGCGTTGATCGGCGACAAAATCGGCGATGGTGAAGTCTGTTTCGTGGCCGACGCCGGTGATGATGGGGTGTTGGGCGGCAAAAATCGCCCGCACCACCCGCTCGTCGTTGAAGGCCCACAGGTCTTCGATGGAACCGCCGCCCCGCGCCACGATGATGGTGTCCACGTCGGAACGGCCGTCCAGCCATTGCAAGGCGCGCACAATTTGCGGCGGCGCGTCAGCGCCCTGCACCAGCGTTGGGGCGATGAGGACGGCCACCAGCGGATAGCGCCGGTTGAGGACGTTGAGGATGTCGCGCAGCGCGGCGGCGTCAGCCGAGGTCACAATACCGATTTTGCGCGGCGTCAGGGGAATAGGCTTTTTGTGCGCCGGGTCAAACAAGCCTTCGTCGGCCAGGCGTTGTTTAAGCTGCTCAAAGGCGACGGCCAGGTTGCCGCGCCCGGCGGGCTGCAAATGTTCGACGTAAAGCTGATACACGCCGCCCGCTTCGTAAACGGAGATACGGCCGTTTGCCACCACCGCATCCCCTTCCTCCGGCCGAAAATACAACCGCTCCGCTGCCGAGCGCCACATGACGCATTTAATCTGCGCTCCGGCGTCTTTCAGCGTGAAGTACAGATGGCCGGAGCGCGCCTGCGTGAAATTGGAAATTTCCCCGCTTACTTCCAGGTCTTGCAGCCGGTAATCAATCGCGAATAATTCGCGGATGTAGGCCGTCAGTTCGCTGACAGTCCAGGCGGATTGTTTGATCGGGTCGCTGGCTTTGGCAAAGAGTCCCACGTCCCCTCCCCGTTACTGCTGTTCTTGTTCGGCGCGCCAGGTTTCGTATTCAGGCACGTCTTCGCCCACCGACCAGAAAAAGAAATACGCGCCCATGGGTCCCATGAATTTGAATTCCCGGCAAAACTTTTTAGCGCGCAGATAATAATCCTCACCGTCCATAGAACGCAAGTAGGCGTAAAACGAGCCATGTTTGGCGATGAGGTTCTGGCATACACGCGCATTGTGGATGGTGGCTTCGATTTTACGGCCGTTCCGCACGATCCCCTTATCTTCGACCAACCGCTCCACATCTTCTTCCGTAAACGCAGCCACCTTATCCACGTCAAATCCGGCAAACGCTGCCTGAAAATTGGGCCACTTCTGGCGAATCACCCGCCAGCTAAAGCCTGCCTGGAACACCGCCTGGGTGATCTTATCCAGATAACCGGCATCATTTTCCGGTACTATTCGCGGCGGAATCTCATAATCATCTGGTGCAGCCATTTTTCACCTCGCGGAGAGCCATTTTCAAAGAGTAAGCCGGTTTGTTTGTTGGTTTACCAGCCTACCAACCTATGATCAAACCAACTCGACGGTAGAACATACGCTCTGATTTTATGCGCCTTTTTCTCTGGCGGCAAACGCAGTTGTCTTTGTTTCGCTGATCATGTTAAAATTTTCAATATCACAACCGGAGGTGACATCTGGAAAGTTTAGAATTTGCGCACATATTGGTTGATTCCATCCTGGATAAAAAAGGCAGCGACATTGTGCTGCTTGATTTGCGAGAACAAACTGTGTTCGCCGACTACTTTTTGATCTGCAATGGGGAAAATGACCGGCAAATCCGCGCCCTGGCCGAAAGCGTACGCACGGAAGCCAAACAAGGAGCCGGGATTTTGGCCGCTGGCGTTGAAGGCATCCCTGAAGCGGGCTGGATTCTCATAGATTTTGGTGATTTGATCGTACACGTTTTTTCGCCGGACAAACGGGACTATTATGGCCTGGAAGAATTGTGGTCCAATGCGCACGTGGTCTTACGTATGCAATAATCGGCAGAGCGTTGTGCCGCCGACGAAAAAGAGCGCCCCAAAGAGCGCTCTTTTTTATTGCTTCCAGGGCAACGGCCGTCTACTCGCGAATCCAGCTATCGGTGACCCGGTTCCACTCCACCAGTTCAGCGGCAGAGAAGAACAGGTTCACTTCCTTGACGGCGTTCTCCGGGCTGTCTGAGCCATGCACCAGATTGCGGCCAATTTCCATGCCAAAGTCGCCGCGAATGGTT
>CALFEW010000707.1 GCA_937958365.1 uncultured Chloroflexota bacterium
GAGGAGCCATGAAACGCGAAATCTTTACCCAAGAACACACCATGTTCCGCCAGGCGGTGCGGCAGTTCATCGCCCAGGAAGTCACGCCCTATCACGCCGATTGGGAAGCCGCCGGTCAGGTCCCGCGCGACCTCTGGCGCAAGGCGGGCGACGCCGGCTTCCTGTGCATGGCCGTGCCCGATGCATACGGCGGTCTGGGCGAGCCAGACTTCCGCTACAACCTCATCATGACCGAAGAGTTTATGGCGGCGCTGGCGACCGGCCCCGGCTTTTCCCTGCACACCGATGTCGTTGCGCCGTACCTGCTGAAATATGCCAGCGAGGAGCAAAAGCAGCGCTGGCTGCCCAAGATGATCACCGGCGAGACCATCACCGCCATTGCCATGACGGAACCCAACGCCGGCAGTGACCTGGCCGGTATTCAGACAACGGCCGTGCGCCACAACGATCATTACATCCTCAACGGCCAGAAGACCTTCATCACCAACGGCATCCTCAACGATCTGGTCATCGTCGCCGCCAAGACCGACCCCACCGCCCGCCACGCCGGGCTGACCTTGCTGGTCGTGGAGCGCGGCATGGAAGGCTACACACGCGGCCGCAACCTGGAAAAAATCGGCTGGCACGCCCAGGACACCGCCGAGCTTTTCTTCGAGGACGTGTGTGTGCCGGTGGGCAACCGGCTAGGGGAAGAGGGCGCGGGTTTTATTTATCTGGTGCAAAATTTGCCGCAGGAACGGCTCTCCATTACCGCGGCGGCCGTCGCCCAGGCGCAGGCAGCGCTGGACATGACCATTCGCTACTGTCAGGAGCGCACCGCCTTTGGCCGCCCCATCGGCAAATTCCAGAACAGCCGCTTTAAGCTGGCGGAGATGAAAACGGAGCTGGAAATTGCCTGGGTATTTCTGGACCGCTGTGTGCTGGCCCACAATGCCGGAGAGTTAACGGCCGTAGACGCCGCCATGGCCAAATGGTGGACCACCGAACTTAATAAACGGGTCATTGACCAATGTTTACAGTTCCATGGTGGTTACGGCTACATGAAAGAGTACCCCATCGCCTGGCTCTACACCGAAATGCGCTGGCAAACCATCGGCGGCGGCTCCACCGAAATCATGAAAGACATGATTGGCCGCGCCCTGGGCTTCTGAAATTGTCAATGGTTAACTGTCAATGGTCAATTGCCAACGGTGGACAATTGACCATTGGTTATTGACCATTGACAATTCGCTTCGCATTATAAACTTCCAGGCCAGCGCAACGGCCGTTGCCCGCAAATATCTCGCGCTCTCTCCCATCAACTAATTCACAAAGCCGCACGTCCACCGTCGCCGTCAGCGTCTCTTCGACGCGCTTGCCCATCTCCACCGTCGTCGGGCCTTTGAGCAGGCCGTAGTGGCTGGCAGGGCCGCGCCGCGCCAGAATGGTAAGCTGGTGGCGTTTGTCGCGCAGTACCCAAAGTACAGCATCGTCGCTGACGGCCAGGTCGGCCACCTCTGCGCCGGTGTAGGTGGCAAAACGGTAGAGACGGCCGTCTACCCACAGCCCCACAATAAAGCCGTTAAAACTCGTCCGCCGCCAGGGAATGATGGCTATAGAACCGGTCAAACAAACCCCCGGCTGCGCAAAATGATTGCTTTGCAGCCACACCCACGCCTGCGGAAAGGATTGGCCCCAATCTTTTTCGATATAACCGCGCCCGCCGTCAAAATCCACCCGCTCCCCGTCCGCCTCCAGCGCCCCATACAACGCATGGTCCAGACTGACGACGCCGTGATAACACTCCATCGTCGGAACCCAGGCGTACCAGCCCATGATGCCCGGCGCGGCCAACGTCACCGGCCAGGGCGTCAGGTCGCCCAGGCGCACTTCGCCGCGAATGGTCTGTTCCGGCGTGGCGATGTTCAACGTCAGCCCATCGGCGGCAAAACGATTGCCGCCAATGTGAATCTCGAATTTATTATCGGCTGCCCAAAACATCTCACGCGGGAAGCGGTGATAAAACGCCGCGCCAGTCTGCCCATTGAGTACCTGGATAAAAGCGTGCGGATCGGCGCTCTTAAAAATGCCAGGAATGATGGCGTACCGCTGCCGCGTGGCGGCGTCTACCAGCTTGAAGTACCACCCCTCGAAATACGGCCGTTTCCGCCCCCACCCTTGATACCACGCGGGATTCAGCGTCGTGCGTAATTGTCGCAGCATAACCAGACTCCTTTTCAGATCCAACTTCCCGGAAGTTTTTTTCAGGCAATGCGCGTGCCTACGGCCGTTTCCGGCTCCAGCAGCAGCGCCGTCAGCAGCCCTGGCTCCAGGCCAGAAAAAATGCGGATGGACAAATGCGGCTGCGCAGCCACCAGGCGCAGCATGGATTGCACCTTGCTCACCATGCCGCCGGTCACGTCTGTGCCGCGTGACCCGCCCAGGGCGGCGGCCACGTCGTCATAATTTTGCCGGGTGATGGTCGCCACGACCCGCCCTTGCGCGTCTAGCACGCCGGGCACTTCGCCCGCCAGCAGCAGCCAGGACGGCCGTAAATCGTCTGCCAGCGCTATCATCACCTCTTCGGTGGAGATGATCGTGCCGCCCTGCGCCGCGTCAAAAGCCACGTCGCCAAAGATAACCGGGACCAGACCGGCGGCCAGCGCCGCCTGCACGGTGGCGGTGTGGATGTGGCTGATACGGCCGTTCGCGCACAACGCCAGCGCGGAAGGGGCCAGCCCCAACGCGGGCACACCCGCCGCCAGCAGCGCCTCCACCACCAGCCGGTTCAATCGCACCATCGCCGCGTGGACTTCCGCAAAACCGTGCCACTGCACGGCCGTTTGCACCCCCTGCCGCGTGCCAACCTGCGCCGCCGCCACATGCCCAAACGAGCCGCCGCCATGCCCGATCACCAGGCGCAGCTCCGGTCGCGCCACCCGCGCCGCGACGATCTCCGCCGCCAGCCGCGCCACCACGTCCCCGCGCACCGCCTCCACGCCGGTCTTGTCCGTCACCAATGAGCCGCCCAGTTTTAGAAATAGCATTGTTTCCGTGTTCCGTGTTCCGTATTCCGTGTTCCGTGTTCCGTGTTCCGTGAACGGGTCACGGATTACGGATTACGGATTACGGATTACGGGTTACACTCTGCCAACGATCAACCCCACGGCCGTTTCCGGCGTATCGGCAAATTGCAGCAGGCTGTAATCCT
>CALFEW010000708.1 GCA_937958365.1 uncultured Chloroflexota bacterium
CGGCATACGGGGCGGGCTGTTTTGACGGCGACGGGCAGGCTTACGCCGACTGGCAGCGGCAGCAGGTGAACGCCACCATCGCCAAATTTTACGCGGAGATTGTGCCGTTGAAGCCGGACATCTGGCTGTCGGCGGCCGTGTGGCCGATTTATATGGATGTTTGGGGTTGGGGTGGCACGCAAGGCTACCACGATTATTACCAGGATTCCAAGGCGTGGCTGGCGGCAGAAACCATAGACACGATCATGCCGATGATTTATGGCGGCAGCTTTTGGACGCAGGCACGGTTTGAGACGTTGGTGGCCGATTTTCAGGCGAGCAACAACGGCCGTTACATCATCCCCGGCATTGGCGCCGACTTTGCCGACTTTGCCGAAATCGAGGCGCGCATTGGCATGGCGCGGGCGGCGGGCACGCCCGGACACGCCATTTTTTCCTATGGCGCATTGTTGACCCATGGCTATTTTGATGAGTTACGGGCGGGGCCTTATGCGGAAACGGCCGTTGTGCCAGACTTGCCCTGGCGCGCCGAAACCAGTGCGGAGTGGGAAGTGGGGAGCGCGGATTGACCAGTAGCATGGTGAGCGGGTGGACGGCCGTTCTGGTTATCGTTTTAGCCGCGGGCGGCTTGGGCTGGCTGGCGTTGAGTCTGTTCGGCAAAGACGGCGCGCAGACACACGCGGACGAGCGCGGATTTTTTGGCGTTTTCGAGCGGGCCTTTACCGCGCTGGCGTTGGGCGTCACCATCATGGGCTGGATTGCCTTCGTTCTGGCCGAACTGGGCTGGTATTCCCTGCCGACCCTGATCCTCATCTGGCTGGCGCTCATTGCCCTGTTCGCCTTCCTCCGCCGACGTCGGCCTATGTCAGCCGCGCAGCCGCTCACCCCTACCGCCTACCCCCTGCCTGCTCACCCGCGCATTCTCCACTCCACGCGCCTGGAACCCATTTTCTTGCTTCTCTGGCTTGGCGCGGCGCTGTGGCTCTTCTTTCGCCCCCACGAGTTCATCATTGGGGCGGCGGACGCGGGCGTGTACGTGAATTTGGGGGCGTGGGTGGCGGAAAACGGCCGTCTCCTCATCAACGACCCCACCTTCAACCAACTCTCGCCCGACCTTTACCCGGCCCTGCTGCGCGCGCAGCCGGTGAACCCCATCGCCAACTACTACCTCTTTCCCGCCTTTTTTGTCGCCGAAGCCGAAGGCGCAACCATCATGCCCCAGTTTTATCACCTGCATCCGGTCTGGCTGGCGGTGGCCTATGGTTTGGGCGGCGTTTGGGCCGCCCTGTTGCTGAATGGCTTATGGGCGTTGTTGGGCAGCCTGGCCGTTTACCTGACCGTGCGCCAGTTTGCCGGATGGGAAGCCGCGGCGCTGGCGCTGACCGGTCTGACGGTGAACGGCGTGCAGCAATGGTTTGCCCGCTACCCCACCACCGAGCCGCTGACCCAATATCTGCTGTGGACCGGTCTGTGGAGCCTGGCCCTGTGGCTGAGTGGGCGCGGGCCACGCGCTTTGTGGGCGCTGCTGGCCGGATTATGCCTGGGCGAACTGTTCCTGGTGCGGATTGATTTTTACTTCATCTGGCTGGTGCTTGGGCTGTTATTTTTGTGGCAGTGGGGCCGCGGCGAATTGCGTCGCGGCGCTGCCTGGTTTTACATCCCGCTCGGCCTGCTGACGGCCCATTCCTTCTTGCATGGGCTGACGCAGAGCCGCCCTTATTTTTATGAGTTGTTCGGCTATGGACTGCGGCTGCTGCGTGTGAATTGGCTGGTTCCGGCAACGGCCGTATTCCTCATCCTCGTCGCCTTGCTCCTCTTTGGCCGCTACCGGTACCGCCTGGCGGCTTTGGGCCGCTACCGGCGAACCGCGCTGCTGCTGGGCGTGGTCCTGACGCTGCTTCTGGGCATCTACGGCTGGTTTATCCGCCCGGCCGTCGGCGAAGCCATCGTCTGGAACGATTGGTACTCCACCGGCCAGATTCCGCGCACCGACCACGAAAATTTGCTGCGCCTGGGCTGGTATCTGTCGCCGGTGGGCGTGTGGCTGGGCATTGTGGGCATTTGCCTGCTCATCTGGCGCGCCGACCGGCGCAGTGCGGTGATGGTGGGTGTGGGGCTGCTGCTTTCGCTGCTGTACCTGTGGCGCATCCAGACCAATCCGCACCACATTTACACCATGCGCCGCTATGTGCCCGTGACGCTGCCCTTTTTCATTGCGGCGGCCGCCGTGTTGCTGGTCTGGCTGGCGGCGTGGCGCAAACCGCCACTACCCGTATTCAGTAATCCGTATGCGGTAATCGGTAGGCCGCTACCTCTGGCGAACGCCAACGGGAAACGGTATACGGACTTCGGGTTACGGCTACCAGGTTTGATATTGGCCGGGTTGTTGGCAATCGTCTGGTTGGGCGGTTTGGGCTGGCTGGCGCGGGGGTTTGTCAGCCAGGTGGATTATCCAGGCTTGATTGCCCAGGTAGAAAGCCTGAGTCGGCAGGTTGAGCCGGGCGCGATCCTCATTTTTAACGATCCTGCGCCCATTGGGCAAGGGGACATCATCGGTACGCCGCTAAAGTTTTTGTTTGGCCTGGATGTGTTTACGCTGCGTGATCCTGACGCTTTGGCCACGGCCGTATTCGCCGAGCAGCTAGACCAATGGCAGGCGGAAGGGCGCGAGGTATACTGGTTGGCGGTCGCCGATGGTTACGACTGGCCGCTGGCGGCACGGCCGTTGCAGTCCATCGCCCCGTACACCATCACCACCTCTGCTTTAGAGGGGCGCTACGATCGTCGGCCAACGGCCGTTTTGCCGCAAACCTGGGCCGGAACCATCTGGCAGGTTGGGCCATGACCTGGAGAAATGATTGATGAGCCATCCGCTTGATTCCTTAGAAACCCGTTGGGAAGTGAAAGAACGGCCGTTTGCCTCACATACGCCGTTGTTGGGTCCGCTGATTGCTCGTCTGCGGCGGCTGTGGAACGACGTGGCGACGACCTGGTATGTACGGCCGTTGTTGCAGCAGCAAAACGAGTTCAACCATCTGCTGGTGCAGTACCTGCGTCGGTTGGAAGAGGTGGATGAGGAGCTAGACGGCCGTCTGACCGCCGCCGACCACGACCAATCCGACCTGGCGCGTCAACTGGCCGAACTGACGACGGCCGTTACCCTGATGAATCGGCGGCTCGGCGCTATCGAAGCAAAACTAAACCCACCGGAGCCGCCCGCGTGAAAATCGCCTACTTTTCCCCGCTGCCGCCGGACCGCAGCGGCATTGCCGCCTACAGCGCCGCGCTGCTGCCCCATCTGGCCGAATACGCCGACCTGACGCTCTTCACCGACCACCCGGAGATGGTGGACGCGGCGTTGCACGGCCGTTTCCCCATCCGCCCGACGGCCAGTTTTGCCGGGCCGCTGCGCGAAGGCGTGGCGCTGTGCCTGTACCAGATGGGCAACAACAGCCTGTACCATACCGAGGCTTACCACATGCTGCGGCGTTATCCCGGCGTCGTTGTCCTCCATGACCTGAATTTGCATTCTTTTTACGGCGATTTGTACGTTCGGCCGGGACGACTGGCCGACTATGCGCGGGAAATGGCCTTCGACCACGGCCGGGAGGGTGTGGCCCATGCCCGTCAGGCGCGGCGCGGTGAGCAGCCGTATGACGTGCAGCGTTTTCCGTTAAACGGCCGTGTGGTGCAGCGCAGTCTGGGCATCATCGTCCACAGCCAGTTTGCCGCGGCCCAAATCGGCGCACGTTATCCGCAAACGCGCCGGCAGGTGGTTCCCCTTGTGCAGACGCTTCCGGGCGCTGAGCCGACGGCCGTTAGCGCCAAAATTCGCCTGGATTACGCGCCGGAGACGGCGCTGCTGGCGTCTTTTGGCTACGTGGCTCCCAATAAACGGTTGGATGTGGTGGTGCGCGCCTTTGCCCATCTGCACG
>CALFEW010000709.1 GCA_937958365.1 uncultured Chloroflexota bacterium
GCCGTTAAAAACACCTTGCTCTCGGATGCAGCGTCAGACGGCCGTTTTAATGATGTTTGCTCGCTCATGGGGTGGCTGTCTTTTCCTTTTGATTGCGGGTGTAATGCGTGTACAGGGCCAGGAACTCGGCGGCCGTCACGTCACGGCTGGCAGCTTCATGGACGATTTTGCCCCGATTGAGGATGGCTGTGCGGTTACACAAGTCCAGGCCATGGGCCAGATCGTGGGTGATCATGAGGATGGTACGGCCGTTTTCATGTTCCTGACGCAACAATTCGTCCAGCAACTGGCTGGCGTCCTGGTCCAGGCCAGTGTAAGGCTCGTCCAGGAGCAGCACGTCAGGCTCGTGCAGCGTAGCGCGGGCGATAGTGAGTCGCTGCACCATGCCCCGCGAAAAGGTACTCACCGGGTCGCGCTGCCGGGCGAACAGCCCCACTTTTTTCAAAGCCGCCATCACCCGTTCGTGTTCATTGTCCAACCGGTACAACCGGGCAAAAAACAGCAGATTTTCTGCGGCCGTCAGGTCGCCATACAGAAGGGACTGGTGCGAAACCAGGCCAATATGCCGGCGCACTTTGGCGGCGTTTTTAGCAATTTGCCAGCCGCCGATGTGAACCTGGCCGGAAGTAGGCTGCAAGAGGGTGGCGACAATACGCATGAGTGTGGATTTGCCTGCGCCATTGGAGCCGACCAGGGTCAAAAACTCTCCCTGATTGACTTGCAAGTCTACGCCGCGTAAAACCATATTCACGCCATACTGCTTCACCAACCCCTGAATATGAATCATGGGCGAAGGTGTTGTCATGGTAATTCTTAAGTTTTGCTCATTTTGCCGCGTGAACGGCCGTCACAATAATATGCGCAATCCGGCTTTGTCGCTACATTCTGCGAGAGAATCCAGTTCAAATTACCCGGTAAACAGACCAAACAACAGACGGTCTCGTGTGTCAACAACAGGGTGAAATTGGAGTCAAATAGGTGGCATTTGCCGTCCTTACCACTGGTAATCCCTACGAAGCCCCTACGGAGAGTTGCTTCAAAACCGACGATTATCTATAATGAACCAAGATTTCGAGAAGATTTCGGGAAGAGGATTTGTAAATTTGTCTGTGGTTTTCACTGAGACCATCATACCCTGGATATTAGGCACACTGCTGCTTCTGGTCATTTTTACCTTTGGTGTAGCAGTGAAGTCCTGGCGCGATATGAAGCAGTCGCCCTACTTCTTCATGCGCCGTCAAGCAGAAAAACGGTTACAGACGTATTTGTCAACCAGTCTGGTGCTGTTTTTGCTAACTGCTGCGGTCTCTGCCTATGCCTGGCGCAACCCTACAGACAACATCAATCGTGTGGCCCTCCTGGTAAATGCCAAACCCCCGCATGAAGAGATCATCCAACTCATAGCCGCCAGCCCATCTTTCGCAAGCTCCACCGATTTGGTACAAACCTTAGTTACCGACCGGGTAACAATTCCCACCATCACACTCTCGACAAAACCCACCCTCCCGCCAGAATTCGATAAATTTGAGCCACAAGCCGACCTGAAAGAAAACACAGAACTAAGCTCATTGACGTTTTCGGCTGAGATCAGTGACTTATACGAGCCTGTAAACCCCGGAAACATTTTTGGCGAAGGGTTTTATACACTCTATGCAACCTTTTCTTATGATGAAATGACCGATGGCATGGCCTGGGCCTGGGTCTGGCGGCATAATGGCGAAGTGGTCGAAGGTGGCAATGAATTGTGGGCTTATGGTGATGATGGTCCTGGCTATGTTTTCCTCAATCCTGAGGAAGGTTTCCAACCGGGTGAATATTCATTAGACGTTTGGGTGAATGGGGAGCTACTGACACGCTCTTCTGTCACCATCAACGACGCCGCGATTTCCGCCGGCAACTAACTTCGATACTTGCTTCAGATGTTCAAGCCCGGCCGGACCGGGCTTTTTGTTTGGTCGGCGAAAAATTGACAATTGACCCTGGTTCATTGATAATTGCTTTCTGATTGGAGAGGTGCCGGAGCGGTTGATCGGGGCGCTCTCGAAAAGCGTTGTGGCTTTATTGTCACCGTGGGTTCGAATCCCACCCTCTCCGCCTGAAAAGGACATCCACATGGATGTCCTTTTTTATTTCGTAAGGAAGCACAGATAGACATCGTCCAAGATTCAGGTTTGCATTGCATAACACAGGTAGGTGAAACTGATGAATGAATTAACCCGTTTCCGAGCGGAAGTGGATCGTTTTATGCGTCAACATCCGCAATCGCCCCTTTCGGATGAACAGTTGGCCGATTTTACCGGGCTGAATTATTTTGCCGAAGACCCTGCTTTCGTTTTTACCGTCACCGTCACGCGCCTTGCGGATGATGAGCCGCTGATTGAGATGGAAACCAGTACCGGCGAGATGCGTCTGTACCGGCGCTGGGGAACTTTTACTTTTCAGGTAGATGGGCAAGAAGCGGCGTTGACGATTTATAGCGACCCGCATGGGTATGATTATTTTATGCCGTTTAAGGATGCGACCAACGGCCGTTTCACCTACCCCGCCGGTCGTTACCTGGACAATCACCGGCCCGGTCTCAATCAACTCTCTGATACGACCTTTGAGGTAGATTTCAACTTTGCTTATAACCCCTACTGCGCTTATTCGCCCACCTATAGCTGCCCGCTGCCGCCCCGCGAAAACTGGCTGAAGGTCCCCATACAAGCTGGCGAAAAGAACTTCGAATAAACCCCAACCTCCCGGAGTTGTTTGGAACCTCCGGGAGGTTAACGTGCGCCCTTACGGCCGTCTCCCCATAACCTCATTTTCAGATATACTAGCGCCCTCATGGATACCAAGAGTCTTTTTACCCTGGAATTTGCCAAAGTGCGGCAGATATTGGCGGGCTACACCAGCTTCAGCGGCGGTGAAGACCTGGCCCGCAGCCTCACCCCCACCACCGACATCCTGGAAGCGCGCCAATGGCAGGCCGAAACCAGCGAAGCTGTGCGCCTGCTAGACAGCCACAGCAGTGTCACCATCGGCGGCGCGCGCGACGTGCGCCGGTCGGTAGACAACGCCGAACGCGGCTTCACCCTGCTGGCCGAAGACTTGCTGGACGTCCGCAGCACCCTGGCCGCCGGCCGTAACCTGCGCCGCAATCTCCTTAAAGCCGAAGATTCGTTTCCTCGTCTGGCCGAGATCGCCGAATTGATTGAAGAGTGTCCCGGCCTCGTCTCGGCCATCAGCCAGACGTTGGACGAGCGGGGTGAAGTGCTGGACAGCGCCAGCCCGAAACTGGCGAAACTGCGGCAAGAACTGCGGATAGTACACGGCCGTATCCAGGAAAAGCTCCAACGTATCCTGCAAAGCAGCCAAAACCAATACCTGCAAGACCCACTCGTCTCCATGCGCAGCGGCCGTTACGTCGTTCCTCTGCGCGCCGATGCCAAAGGGCGCATCAAAGGTATTGTCCACGACCAGAGTGGCAGCGGCGCTACCCTCTGGATCGAACCACTGGCAACCGTAGAACTCAACAACGAATATCGCGGCCTGCAAATCGCCGAACAAGACGAAATTCAGCGCATTCTGGCCGAGCTTTCCCGGCAGGTGGCCGAACAAGGCGACAGCATCAGGCGTGTCGTCGCCCGCATGGCTGAACTGGACCTTATCTTCGCCCGCGCCCGTTACGCCTCCATGATCAGGGGTGTTGCGCCGGATTTTGTAGATTGGCGTGCTTTCCAGGCTCCCAGACCACCCAAACACGCCAACGAACTGGCGAAATGGACGCCGCCGCCGCCCAATCCACACCCAGGTTCCACCATCTGGATCAAAGGCGCGCGCCACCCGCTGCTGGACCCGGCCACCGTGGTGCCCACCGATTTGACCCTGGAGGATGACATTTTTATCGTCCTCATCACCGGTCCAAATACCGGCGGCAAAACCGTCAGCCTGAAAACTACCGGCCTGATGGTTCTTATGGCGCAATCGGGCCTGCACCTGCCGGCCATCGAAGCCCGCCTGACCATTTTCGACAACGTCTTTGCCGACATCGGCGATGAGCAGTCTATCGAGCAAAGTCTGTCCACCTTCTCAGCCCACGTCACCAACATCACCCGCATTTTGCAGCAGGTGGACGACCGTTCCCTGGTGTTGTTTGACGAATTGGGTTCCGGCACGGACCCGGCCGAAGGCGCGGCTCTCGCCCAGGCCATCGTCAATTTCCTGCGCGACAAAGGGGCCACGACGTTCATCGCCACCCATTACCCTGAACTCAAACTCTACGCCGGGCAAACGCCAGGGGCAACGAACGCCTCGCTGTTGTTTGACATTGAGACACTCTCGCCCACGTATGAGATGACCATCGGCCTGCCCGGCCGTTCCAACGCCATCGCTATTGCCCGCCGTCTGGGGCTGGATGAGACCATCCTGGAAGACGCCATGCGCCTGATTGGCGCAGGCAGCCACAAGGCCGAGACGCTGTTGGACACCATTTACGATTTGCGTGAGAAAATGGAAGCGGAGCAGGCGGGCACGCGGCTGGCGCTGCGTGAAGCCGACGCACAGCGGGACGAACTGGCGGCGCGGCTGGCGCAAATCGAAGAGGAACGCCGCCAAATTCTGGCCGAAGCTCAGGCTCAGGCGCGGGCGGAGATTGAGGCGGTGCAGACAGAACTGACCCGCGCCCGCCGCCAGATTCGGGACGCGGTATCGCTCAATCAGCTCAAACGAGTGAGCCAGGAAGTGGCGGCGGTGGATGAAGCGGAATTGAAACCGATTACGGCCGTTATCACTCCGCCCAAACCATCCACCAAACAAATCCGCCGCAAACTGCAAGTGGGCGATACCGTCCTGGTGAAATCGTTGGATCGCAAAGGGGAAGTAGTCGCCATCAGCAACAGCGAGGCGGTGGTGGCTATGGGGCGTCTACAAATGCGCGCCCGTTTTGAAGACCTGGAATTTAAGGGACGGCCGGTGGAAGAAGAGGAAACGGCCGTTTTCACCTCCACCGTCTCTTCTTCTACCGGTTTTGAACTGGACCTGCGTGGCAAGCGCGTGGAAGAAGGGCTGGCCGAACTGGAACGTTTTCTGGACACCGCTTTCCTTTCACGGATGCCCTGGGTGCGTATCATTCACGGCAAAGGGACCGGCCGTATGCGCGAAGGCGTGCGCGACGCCCTCAAGAGCAATACCCACGTGGCTTCTTGGGAAGAAGGCAAAGATGGCGAAGGCGGTCCTGGCGTCACGGTGGCGAAGTTGGTGGAATACAATTAGCAGCCAGTGTTCAGTTGGAGTTTACTGAACACTGGATACTGAACACTGAACACGGAGTAACCCTTGACCATAAAAGCAGTCATTTTCGACCTGGGGGGGACGCTAATCGAATATACTGGCCCTTACGATGCCTGGCCGGCGCTGGAAACGCCCGGTTTGCAGGCCGCGTATGATTACCTGGGCCGACAGGGCAGCCAATTACCCGATTTTGCCGCCTTTCGGGATACCGGGTTTACGATTTTACCGGGGAAGTGGGAAACGGCCGTTTCCGGCGGCCAAAACCTGCGTCTGGTAGATTTCCTGGGCGATATTCTGCACACCTGCTGTGGCGCCAACGGCATCCAACCCACCTGGCTGGTAGAAGCAGCCGAACTATACCAGACCGCGCTTTGTTCCCAGGCCCACGCCCTACCCGGCGCGCAAGACATCCTGGTTCACCTCAAGGTTGCCGGGTACAAAGTCGGCTTGTTGTCCAACACCATGTTCACCGGCGCGGCCCACGTCAAAGACTTGCAGCGCTTTGGGCTGGATGGTTACTTTGACGCCATGCTCTTTTCCGCCGACGCGGGCAAATGGAAACCGCAGCCAACCCCGTACTGGCACGTTTTGGAGGAATTGGGCGTGAAACCGGCCGACGCCCTCTTCATCGGCGATGCGCCGGAACATGACATTGTGGGCGCGCACGCCGCCGGAATGCGCGCCATCCTCATCCGCGCCAGCCAGCGTTTTCACCTGCCAGACTGGCTCAAGCCGGATGCCACGATTCAGAGCTTGATGGAGTTAACGGCCGTTCTCGCCCGCTGGTCTTAAAAAATAGGCACACGGATGACACGGATTTGACGGATATTCACGGATAAACCAAGAAAATCCGTCAAATCCGTGTAGCTAATCCGTTTTCATCATCGGGATTTTGACGCCGCGTTCGCGGGCCACGTCTATCGCCCGCTGGTAGCCGGCGTCCACGTGGCGCACCACGCCCATACCGGGGTCAGAGGTCAGCACCCGCTCCAGGCGGGCAGCCGCTTCCGGCGTGCCGTCGGCCACCGTCACCTGCCCGGCGTGCAGGCTGTAGCCAATGCCCACGCCGCCGCCGTGGTGGAAGCTCACCCAGGTCGCCCCGTTCACCGCGTTAATCAGCGCGTTCAAAATCGGCCAGTCGCCAATGGCGTCGGAGCCGTCCTTCATGCTTTCTGTTTCCCGGTTGGGGCTGGCGACAGAACCGGCGTCCAGGTGGTCGCGGCCAATGACGATGGGCGCTTTCAGCTCGCCGCTGGCGACCATTTCGTTGAATTTCAGGCCGGCTTTGGCCCGTTCGCCGTAACCCAGCCAGCAAATACGCGCCGGCAAGCCCTGGAAACGCACCTGCTTTTGCGCCATGTTAATCCAGCGATGCAGTGATTCGTCTTCGGGGAACAGCTCTAAAATGGCGCGGTCGGTGGCATAAATGTCTTCGGGGTCGCCGCTGAGGGCCACCCAGCGAAAGGGGCCTTTGCCTTCGCAGAAGAGTGGGCGGATGTAGGCGGGCACAAATCCAGGATAGCTAAATGCCTCTTCCACCCCGGCATCGAAGGCGCGCTGGCGCAAATTGTTGCCGTAATCGAACACAATCGCCCCCCGCTTCTGGAATTCGACCATAGCCGCGCACTGCCGGGCCATAGATTCGCCGGACAGGCGCATAAATTCATCGGGGTTGGTTTCGCGGAGGGAACGGCCGTCGGCAAAACTCAGGTGATGCGGAAAATAGGCCAGGTAATCGTGCGCCGACGTCTGGTCGGTGACGATGTCGGGAATGAGTCCACGCTCTAACAGTTGGGGGAACACGGCAGCGGCGTTGTCAATCAGGCCGATGGAACGCGGCTCCCCGGCATCCAGGTAATGCTGCACTCGCGCCAGCGCCTCGTCCAGCGTCTCCGCCACTTCGTCAATGTACTCGTGGTTTAAACGCCGTTTGGCCCGCCATTCGTCTACTTCCACCACCAGCGCCACCCCGCCATTCATCGTCACGGCCAGGGGCTGCGCGCCGCCCATCTCGCCCAGACCGGCCGTAAGGACCCATTTGCCCTTCAAGGAAGGCCAGCCCGCCTGTTTGGCGGCGGCTGCAAATGTCTCAAACGTGCCCTGCAAAATGCCCTGCGTACCGATGTAAATCCAGCTTCCGGCCGTCATCTGGCCGTACATGATCAACCCTTCCGCTTCCCATTTATCGAAATTGGCCTGCGTGGCCCAATGGGGCACGATGTTGGAATTGGCGATGAGTACACGTGGCGCATCTGGGTGGGAACGAAAAACGGCCACCGGTTTGCCGCTTTGCACCAGCAGCGTTTCATCGTTTTCCAGCTCGCGCAAAGCAGCCAGGATAGCATCAAACGCCTCCCAATTTCGGGCCGCTTTACCACGTCCGCCGTACACGATCAGGTTGTCCGGGTCGCCGGCGACCTCTGGGTCTAAATTGTTTTGCAACATGCGGTAGGCCGCTTCTTGCAGCCAGCCTTTACAATGCAGTTCTGGTCCAATAGGGGAATGGATGGTACGTTTCATGCCTGGGATTATAGACTCCGCCCCTTACGTGTCAAGAAGCATTGGCCTATGTTATAATCTCCCTGTTAAGCTCCCTTCTTGCGTATCTGGTAGTATAACGAGCCTTGAGCAAGTGATTTATTGGATGTATGCAGCGGTATATTGTGGCCTGTCCAATCTCTATCCAAAATGCCAAAACCCACATTGCCCTAGAGAGAACGTATGAGTGGTGAACAGATATTAATTATTGACGACAGTCGAGAGATTGTTAAGCACCTCACAGAGCATGTCTTACCCACTTTTGGTTACAAAACACTATATGCTTACGATGGGCAGACGGGATTGGCGCGCATCCGCGAAAAAAAGCCAGACCTGGTGATGCTCGATTTTAACCTGCCAGAGATGACGGGTCTGGATGTTTTGCAGCAGATGGCCCAAGAATCTATCAGTACGCCGGTGATTTTGATGACCGGTTATGGTTCGGAATTGAGTGCAATTGAGGCGTTTCGGTTGGGGGCCAAGGATTACCTGATTAAGCCATTTACGGTGGATGAGGTAGTGGAAACCATTGACCGTGCGTTGGTGGAAACCCGTTTGTTGCACGACAAGGCCGAGTTGGCTGAACAACTGCGACGGGTTAAAGTGGAAATGAGCCGCCAGACGCACGAGATGAACACGCTCTTTAAGATTGGCAAGGCGATTACGTCGCTGCTGAGTGTGGATCAGGTGTTGGACCGTGTGTTGGAAGCGGCAATGTATCTGACGGACGCTGAAGAGAGCCACATCTGGCTGGCGGATGAATCGGGGACGCGGTTTAGCGCGTATGGCAAAGCGGGGAGCGAGGAAGGACAGGCCGAGACTGTTGTTTTAGCGAGTGATGACTCTTATTTGGGAGAGGTTGTGCGCCAGGGACGGCCGTTTCGCCAGTCACAATTTACCGGCAATGGCCTTAAGTTAAAAGTTGGTTTCTTTGCCCGTTCCGTCCTGTGTGTGCCGCTTAAATTACATGGCGTCGTCATTGGCGCGTTGGCCGTTAGCAATCGCATTGCTTTGCGCGCTTTTAGCAAACGAGACGAATTTTTACTCTCCTTCCTGGCCGATTATGCCGCCATTGCCCTGGAGAATGCGCGTGTTTTCCAGGCTGCCGATCAGGCGCTGGCGCGTAAGCTGGATGAACTGCGTACGCTCATCGAAATTACCCGTACCATTACCTCGACTTTGGATTTAGATGAGGTACTCCATCTGGCTATCAAGCAAATCCACCAAAGTTGGGACGTTGAAGTCGCTTCTTTGTGGTGGTTGGACTCGGCCCGGCAAAGTCTAAGCGTTTTGGCAAATATTGGCACCGACACAAACATCCTGGCTAAAATGGAAGTGCCGTTAGGGGAAGGTTTTGTCGGCAGGGTGGCTCAAACCGGCAAGAGTATTTATACCAACGATGTTCGCAACCATCCGCTACATTACCGGCGCGTTGATGAGCACACCGGTTTTAAGACACATTCCATTTTGTGTGTCCCATTGATATTTCGTGGTCAGGTGGTGGGCGCGTTGCAGTTGGTTAACAAACGTGATGACGATTTTGACGAGCGGGACGTTGAACAGGCTTTATCTATTGCCGCCGCGGTGGCTATTGCCACGACCAATGCCATGTCATTTGATGAAATGGATGCCCGCGAAGAACTTTGAATTGATTCGCCAGTAAAAGCGAGGACAAAAAGGCTTGCCAACCGATAATTTGACTTATTTCCTCATCGGGGGGGGAATTGGTCTTATTAGTGCAGTGTTGGGTGCGTGCATAGATTATTTTGCCGGTCAACGGCGAAGTGACCCCGAAGCAGATGAACTGCCGGGATGCATGTTTATCGCCGCAGGATTTTTAGGTTTTGCCGGTCTTGTCGCTGTTGTGTTGTCGTTGTTATTTTGGGGCACGATTCGTGTCGCTGCCTTTGCCGGTTTGGGCGTATTGGCAGGTTTCTTTGTAGGTTTTGCAACCTTGTTTATTGGAGCGGTCTTGTGGCCCAGTAAAAACAGATAAACGTGGAGGGGGGCTATGCTGGCCAAGGTGATGAGTTGTGCCATTGTCGGCCTGGAAGCAGATATTGTTGACGTTGAAGTAGATATTATTCGGGGGGCGCCGGCTTTTAACCTGGTGGGCTTGCCGGATGCGGCCGTGCGCGAAAGCCGGGATCGGGTGCATTCGGCCATCAAAAATAGCGGGCTGATATTTCCGGCCAATAAGCGAATTACCGTGAATCTGGCTCCGGCCGATTTGCGTAAGGAAGGACCGGCCTATGATTTGCCGATTGCCATTGGCGTGTTGGCGGCGTCGCAGCAAATCTGGCCGGATAAGTTGGCCGGCGCTTTGTTTATCGGTGAATTGTCGTTGGATGGGGCGACGCGCCATACCAAAGGCATTTTGCCGATGACCGCCCTGGCGCGGGCGCAGGGCTTTAAGCGGGTGTTTGTGCCGGCCGTAGATGCGCCTGAAGCAGCGCTGCTGCCAGATGTGGAGGTGCTGCCGGTGGCCAGTTTGTCGGACGTGGTAGGGCATCTGACGGGCATACGGCCGTTATCCCCCCTTTCTGTCAACCTGGAAGATGCCTTTAACGGCGAGGTCTCTTACGCCGCCGATTTTGCCGACATTATGGGGCAGGAACACGTCAAGCGGGCCATGGAAGTGGCCGCCGCCGGCGGCCACAACATCCTGATGTCTGGGCCGCCAGGCGCCGGCAAGACGCTTATCGCCCGTTCACTGCCCGGCATTTTGCCGCGCATGACCATTGACGAAGCCCTGGAAGTGACCAAAATTTACAGCGTGGCCGGCCTGCTGCCGTCGGATACGCCGTTGATTCGGGAACGGCCGTTTCGTTCGCCCCACCACACCGTCAGTTATGCCGGTCTGGTGGGCGGGGGCGCCTGGCCGCGCCCCGGCGAGATTTCCCTGGCCCATCGCGGCGTCCTCTTTCTGGACGAGCTGCCGGAGTTCGGCCAGAACCTTATTGAAGTGCTGCGTCAGCCGCTGGAAGGCTTGCCGCGAGAAGTCTCCATTTCTCGCGCCAGTGGGACCGTCACGTATCCGGCTAATTTTATGTTGGTGGCGGCGCAAAACCCTTGCCCTTGCGGCTACTACGGCGATCCTGTCCACGCCTGCACCTGTTCCAACGCCATGATTACCCGCTACCAAAAGCGCATTTCCGGTCCGTTGATGGACCGCATTGACCTGCATATTGAAGTGCCGCGCGTGGATTTTGAGAAGTTAACGGCCGTGCGCCGCGGCGAATCATCGGCGCAAGTGCGGCAGCGTGTGGAGAGCGCCCGCGCGCGACAGGCCGAACGCTTCCGCGCCAATGGTCTGTTTGCCAACGCTGACATGGGTCCCAGCGAAGTACGGGCGCTTTGTGAACTAGACGAAACCGGCAAGCGGCTCATGAAAAGCGCCATGTCGCAAATGGGCCTCAGCGCCCGCGCCTTTCACCGCGTCCTGAAAGTGGCCCGGACTATCGGCGATCTGGCCGACGCCAGCGTCATCCAACCGGCCCACCTGGCGGAAGCCCTGCAATACAGGCCGCGGAATACGTGAGCCGTTTGCCGTAAACCGTAAGCCGTATCAGAACACGGAATACGGAATACGGAATACGGAATTAGTCCTAATGTCCACTTGCCTGGAAACGCGCTCTGCGTTATTTTTAAGGTCATTATCTGCGCATTTTAGCTACCCTGGAGTATTGCAGTGTCCAATAATCGTCCGCGTTACGAAGAAGCCCTTAAACGAGGCGCGATGTACAGTTCCAAGGCGTTATGGTCGGATGCCTTTAACGCTTATCGTCTGGCTGTCGCCGAGTTTCCCAAGGAGCCGGTTCCGTATGCTGGCCTCGGTGAGGCGTGTTTGGGACTGAAGCAATTAGACAGGGCGCTGGAATGTTTTAAGCTGGCCGCCAAATATTCCAACGGTGACGTGGTTCATCTGAAGCGGGTTGCCGACATTCAGGAGCGCCAGGGAGACCTGACCGAAGCGGCTAAAACGTACACGGCCGTTGGCGAATTTCTCTTGCGCCAGCGGAAGTTAGATGAGGCGATTGGGCATTGGGAGCGGGCCATTCGTTTAGATTCCAGTCTCTTAGGCCCGCACCGCCGCCTGGCGATGATTTTTCAGCGCCAGAATAAGAAGCGCGAAGCAGTGCGTGAATATCTGGCGATTGCCCGTATCTTGCAAGCGCAGGGCGACAACGTGAAGGCGTACCAGATGTGTCAGGCGGCTTTGCACCTGGACCCGGGTAATCAGGACGTGTTGACGGCCGTTGCCCTCATCCGTCATGGCGAAGCCGGGTTTGCAGAGCCGGAACCGGAAGAAATCGAAGTGCCGGGCATTACGCCGGAAGAACAGGCCCAGGCGGACGCGCTGACCGAAACGGTGCGCCAGATGGCCGCCATTTTTGAGGCGGAAGCGCGCGAAAAACAAACAACTCAACCGGCGCGAGCGGCGCTGGATTCGGTAGATACGGCCGTTCGCCTGGCCAGCGAGCAGTTAGCCGAAGAAATCTTCCGCGAAGAAGACGCCAACGACGTGGCCGTCGCGCGTAAAACCGGCCTGAGCAAGCTGGAACGCGACGCGCTGATCGGGCAGGCGATGGATTTTGAAAGCCGCCGCCAGGTGGACGAAGCGATTGGCTGCTACGAAAAAGCCATTCGCGGTGGTCTGCGGATGACGGCCGCTTACTTCAACATTGGTCTGCTTTATTTGCAGAAACGTGATTTTGAAAAAGCGCGGCGAATTTTGGGGGTCGCCGTGAAAGACGCTGATTATGCAGACGCCGTAAAACTGGCTTACGGCCGTGCGCAAAAAGCGAAGTGAGTCGTGTCTAGTACCCGTGACCCGAAGTCCGTATACCGTATTCCGATGGCTTTTACCAGAGGTAGCGCCCTACGGAATACCGAATACGGATTACCGAATACGGGTACTGTTGTTCAGTAACAGACTCTCGTCCGAACACCGAATACTGAACACCCATCAACTCCCCCATGACAGGAGTCCTATCGTGAGCAAAACTGATCAGGTTCAGGCGGCGTTTGTTGGCGTCTGGCGATTACTTTCGTCGGAGTTCAGGCAGGCGGATGGCACTTCGGTGTTTCCGTTGGGCGAACGGCCGCAAGGGCAAATTTATTACGACGCCCACGGCCACATGGCCGCCCAATTGATGCGGCCTGATCGTCCACGGCTGCGCTCCGGCGACACGTCAGATACGGCCGTTGCCGATTTACGAGCCGCGTTTGATGGGTACACCGCTTATTTTGGCACGTACACCCTTGATCCCGACGCCGGTCAGGTCACGCATCACGTGGAAGGCAGCTTGCTGCCCAATTGGATAGGCAAGGAGTTGGTGCGCTTTTACGAGTTTTCGGCCAACGGCCGTATCCTGACCCTGGCAACGCCGCCGATGGGACCAGAAGATGCCCGCGTCATCGGCCAATTGGTTTGGGAGCGGCTGAGTGAGTAACCTGCCTGCGCTGTCCGGTTTGCCCGGCACCCTGCTTTTCACCTTGCGCGCCCGCGCCGAAGAACACGGCCGTGCCGACCGCCTGTTGGCCGATCCTTTGGCGGCGCAGTGGTATGAGCAGCTGCCACAATCGGCGGCGATGCAGCAGGCAATGGCCGCGGCTTATTCGCCGGTGTTTCAATTGGGTACGGCCGTTCGCGCCCAGTTTTACGACGAAGTGGCCGAACGCTTCCTCGCCGGCCACGATCAACCAGTCATCGTAGAGTTGGGGGCGGGGTTGTCTACGCGCTTTGCCCGGTTGGGCGTGGACCGGGCGCTGTGGTTGGAACTGGATTTGCCGGAAGCCATCGCGGCCCGCCAACGGCTGGATGAGGAGACGGCGAGCCATCGGTTCCTGCCCTTTTCGCTGGCGGATGAGGCGTGGGTGCAGGCGGTAACGGCCGTTTTGCCCGAAGGCGTCGTGCCGGCCAACATGCTTTTTATTGCTGAAGGGGTCTTGTTCTTCTTGTCTCCGGCCGACGCAGCGGCGCTGTTTCGGCTGTTGACGCGCCATTTTCCAGGGGCTGCCTTTGCCCTGGACGTGCTGACCGAACAATTCAGCCCATCGGCGCGCCGCCGCTTCGCCGCCCATGATGCGCCAATGCAGTGGTTTTTAGCGGATGAGCAGTCCATCCACACATTAGGTCTTTCGGTGTTACGCAGCGTGGTAGCGGCCCATCAAGCGCCCGCCCGCTGGCAGGCGTTGGGTTTTGACCCGGCGCAATTATTAACCACTCAGGTTAACATCCTGATGGAAGCGATGATCGTCTGATTTTGATTGGTAGAAGTATATTCAAGGAATGATGGAGGGATCATGCCTGAAGAGAGTAAGGCCAAAGTTCAGTGTGTTCAATGCCAACGTTCAGAATATGAAGTGCCTCTGATAGTGTTGCATTTCCGAGGACGCCAGATGTGGATTTGCGCGCAGTGCCTGCCCATTTTGATTCACAATCCGAATCGCCTGGCGACAAAATTTCCTCATGGGAATGAAGTGATGACGGGACCGCTGGCTTAAGTCGGCGTTTGACCAGTGTAATGGTCAGGCGTGAGGGGCAAACTGAATGAGTCCCCAACGGCCGTTGATCAGCCAGTTCGGGTCTCGATGAGGCAGATCGGCGAGTTGGTCGGGTTGTAAACCGGCCACAATTTCCGATTTGAGTGTGCGCAAAGCCAGCAGTGGGGCGGGGAAATAGGCCACAATCTCGGCAAATGCATGGTCAAACGCCCAATGACGGTCGCCTAACAAGCGGCGGTAGTTCGCGTCGCCTTTGCTGATGACCAGATGCGCCGCCTGCAAGTCGGTAACTAGGTCGGCGGGCATCTCCCACGCCGGTAAGGGCGAGGTCCAAAACAGGTGATCGCGCAATTGCAAACGGCCGTCGTCCAGACGCGCCTGCAATCGCTGCCCCACCGCCTGCATGTCCGGGTCGGCGGCCTGCGCCAGGTAGGCGATGGTTTGCCGCGCGTCGGTGGGCATGGCATCGGAGACGAAGGTGGGGTGGGATTTCAAGTGCAGGGTGACGGACACGGCCGTATCGCTGTGCAGCGCGTAATCTATCAGGCACAAATCGCCCACCAGTTCAAACCCGGCATTATCGGCGATCAGGTCCAGGCGGATGGGGTGGGTTGGGGTAAGCAGGTGGTGGGTGACGGCCGTTGTGTCGTCTAGCAGCACGTGTTCCTGGCGTTTGTCTTCATCGTGTGTCGGGTTGGCATCGCTATCGGATGGCCAGAGGCTCAAATCGGCCTGATTGCCCCATAACGCCACCGACAGCAGGTGAGCCAGCGCGTCGGCTTTGGCGGACGGCCGTTCCAGCCAATGATTCACCGATTGGCACAGGCGGGTTATGGCTGTCGTGCTAGTGGCAAGTCCCTGTTGTTTCTGGTAGGCGAAAGGATCGAGAACGGCCGTGGCTGCCCCTTTCTCAAAATACTGCGTCGCTTCCAACACCCGCCGGTAAAAATACGTCTCCACAAAAAACCAGGGCGCTTGCAGCCAGGATTGCCCCAGATAAGGCAGGCAATATTGCCGCCAATCGGCCGCATCCGGCGCATCGTGGTCAAACAAAGGGCGAATCGCGCCGTTGGGGATTTCCTCGATTAGCGCCTGAACGTCGGCGGCGATGTGCGAGCGAAAATGATTTTCGGCCAAAATACGCCGCCCAATATCCGGCAGGCGCACGGCAAT
>CALFEW010000710.1 GCA_937958365.1 uncultured Chloroflexota bacterium
GGGATGGCATACCGCTGGCGTTTGCCCTGGCGCCGGTGTCGGATTTGGGCGGTTAGGAGGTGTTCCGTGTTCCGTGTTCCGTGTTCCGTAAACGGATTACGGATCACGGATTACGGATCACGGTTTACGGAACACGGCTCAACCAACTGCCCGGTAAAAGTTAGCAGTCAGGCGTTCTGTCAATAATAAAAGTTCAAGGCCATCGGCAAACCGGTGGCCTTTTTTGACGGCCGTTACTCCCCCCACCTCGTTATTTCCAATTACTTCTGCTTAAATGTATTTTTCACCGTGGCCGGATCAAAATACTTGCTCTCGCCGGTGGTGGCGTACTGGTAAACGGCCGCCGTAAAAATGCCGTTCAGCGACGAACTAATCAGCCCCAAGACAATTAACGCCAGCATCATCAGCAGCGCAATGGCGATTGCCGCCCACGTTAATTCAACCGCCAACAGCGCCACCGCCAGCGCCCCACCCACCAGAATAACGCCAAACATCAGCAAGCCAAAAATCAGGCCGATGCTGAAGTTGCCCACAATTTGCTCGCCCCAAGTCTTTTTGAGTAGCTCGGCGCTGCGTTTCACGCCGTCAATCGGGCCAAGCTTTTCCATGACCAACACCGGCACCACCAGGAAGGTGGCGATGTTCCAGACAAAACCAACAAGCCCAATAACAATTCGCCCCAAAATGCCCGATCGCTCCGAGATGGCCCGCAAAATCATGCCCACCGTGGCGGCAATGACAGAGTAGCCCAAAATAGCGCCGATGTGCTGGCTGGCGATGCGCAGGCCATCACCCACCGTCGGGTCGCCACCTTCCAGGCGGATCATGGCCGCACCGACCAGGGCAGAGTTAAAGAAGAAGGTGACGAAATAGAGGACGACGTAGAAGGCAAAGCCGACCACAAAACCGGCGAATTCGCCGCCATTGACAAAGATGGCATCAAAGACCCCGGCGAAGAGCATGGGCAAAAAGAAGGTGACGACGACGGCCATGGAGGCAAAGAACGAGATGATCGGAAAGATAACCAGTTCTTTGTCGGCTAACAACACGCCCCAACTGGCTTTGACGAGTTCCCAACTGCTGCTAATTCGAGACATTAACTTCACTCCTGTAGAAGATAAACAACGGATAACGGTTTTCACGGGCTATACGTGCTGGCGGTGGGGTTGTTGCTCAGGCTGCGCTCAACACCAGACCTTATCCGGCCAGGAACTGATTTGGTGGGCTTTGGCCGGGGTATGTAACGCCATTTCGTGGAAGGCAACGGCCGTTGCCTCATCGCGTGGTACATGCGTCAGAATTTCAAGGTTGCCATAGGGGGTGAATGTTACCAGCGGCGCAGTGAGAAAACGAAAGCGCCCCATCAGCGACGACCCCATCTGAAACAATTCCCCACCATGAAAATAGAGCTTCTCCTCATAATACACCTGCTCCCAAAACCAGCGGAAGTCCCGATTCTGGCGCAGATGGGCAAATAACCCGGTGAAATAATCGGTCATGCGATAAGGCAGCGTCATGCGGCGGAAATAGATGACGTTGCCCACGGCAAAACGATGCCATACCGGCGGCGACATATGCGCCCGCACCCCGGCAAACCCCTTGGAGAAGATGAAATCCAGCAAATTGTCGCCGCCCGGCTTGCCCAGGCGCGACGACAAGTCAATCTGTGATACCTGGTAAAGTTGGAGCAATAGCCCATTCACGGCCACCACGTCCAGATACCGGTCTAGCAGCAGCGCCGGCAAACGAATGTCCGCAAGCATTTCCAGGGTTGGCGCAAGAATCTCGCTGGACACTTGTTTGTCGGGGTATATTTGAGGATGATCCAGCCCGGTTGCCAACAAAAAGAAAGCGCGCCGTTCACCTGTCGTCAGCTTCAACCCATCGGCCAGATTCAGCAAAGTCTGGTCGTCCAAAATCGTGCGCTCGCCACGTTCGATTTTGCCGATGACGATTTCGCTCAGTGGTGTTTGCGCATCCTGCGCCTGAATCGCTTCTGCCAGTCTGGCTTGCGTGAAGCGATCACCACTTTCGTCGAACTGCTCTTTGCGTAACGCCATTACGAGCTTGCCAAATTGTTTGCGATCCATGTTTCCCCCTTTTGATTACGGCCGTTATCCATCTTCCACATCAGGCAAAAATCAGTTATGCTGTCACTACGAACAGCATCATTGTAAAACAACTTTGCCGCCGCGTGAACGGTTTGCCAAACCAAAGGGCGCCATCCCATGAACCATAAACGAGAAATCACCGGCTGGGCCATGTATGATTGGGCCAATTCCGCTTTTTCGACGACGGTCGTGACGGCCTTTTTAGGGCCTTATCTGGCGGCCCTCATTGCTTCCAGACCGGGCGGGACGCTGCCGCTGCACACCTATCTCATTGAACCAGAAGCGTTTTACCCCTTTTGCGTGACGGTTTCTGTGATTTTACAAGTGCTGTTTTTGCCGCTGTTAGGCGCATTGGCCGACCTGACCAACCTCAAAAAGCGCCTGTTGATTTTGTTTGCCACCACGGGCGCTACGGCCACCATTTTCCTGGGATTGATCAGCAGCGGCGACGGCGTATGGGCCGGCGGGCTGCTGTTTATTCTGGCAAATTTCTCCTTTGGCGCGGCGGTGGTCTTTTACAACGCCTACCTGCCGGATATTGCCCCGCCGGAAGCCCAAGACCGGGTTAGCTCGCTCGGTTTTGCCTATGGGTATGTAGGCGGCGGGCTGCTGCTGGCGTTGAATCTGGCGCTATTTCAACTGTTGGAAAACACGGCCGTTGCCGTCCGCCTCTCCCTCGCCAGCGCGGGT
>CALFEW010000711.1 GCA_937958365.1 uncultured Chloroflexota bacterium
TGACCAAAAACCGCTACATCGGCCGTACCTTCATCCAACCCGACGACCAGTTGCGCAAAGTCGGCGTCTCGCTCAAGTACAACCCGCTCACCAGCAACCTGCAAGGCAAGCGCGTCGTACTGATTGACGATTCGATTGTGCGCGGCAACACCGCCGGCCCGCTCATCCAGCTTATCCGCGACGGCGGCGCGACCGAAGTCCACGTGCGCGTCGCCTCACCGCCGGTGCGCCACCCCTGCTTCATGGGCGTAGACATGGCCACCTACCGGCAGCTCATCGCCCACAAAATGGACATCGAGGGCATCCGCCAGCGCATCGGCGCGGACAGTCTGGCCTATCTGAGCTTGCCAGGACTGGAAAAAGCGGTCGAGGAGGCCACCCGGCAGCAATCCGGCCATTGTAATGCCTGTTTCTCCGGCAAGTACCCCATTGACATTCCCAACTGGCTCTTTGAAGAAGAACGCGACAAGGTGACGTTTGGTGATATGTGGGGGTAAAATAGATCGTGTCTGATGGTTGGTTGCTTTCCTGGTACGTCAACCAACCAACTAACCACCAACAAAGGACAAGAACATGGACCGCACCCGTATTATCTTCATCGGCATTATCGGCGTTGCCTTTCTCCTCGTCGCCTGTATCGTTGGCTTTCAGTTCATCTCCAATTTGGGGGATGATAACCCGCTGACAACCACCGACACAGAAGCAGAGCAGGCCACCGCCCTGCCCCGCGACACCGTGTTGATCACGGTGTCTAGTTCCAACACCAAACAAAACTGGCTGGATGCTGTGGTGGCGCAATTTAACGCCGCCGGGCAAACGACAGCGGCGGGCAACGCCATCATCGCCGAAGTCAGCCACGTCACGTCTGGCGATTCGATGGAAGCGATTTTAGACGGCCGTTCCCAGCCCACCGCCTGGAGTCCCGGCGATCAATCCTGGGTGGAACAGGCCAACGCCACCTGGCAAACCCGTAACAACAAACCGCTCGCCAGCCAGGAATGCCTGCCGACCATCTACGCGCCGCTCGGCTTTGCCATGTGGCAGCCGATGGCCGAAACGCTCGGCTGGCCCAACGACCCCATCGGCTGGGACACCATCGTCCAATTAGCCGCCGATCCCGATGGGTGGGCCAGTTACGGCCGTCCTGAATGGGGCGAATTTCGCTTCGGCCACACTCACCCGGCTTACGCCAATTCCGGGCTGCTCTCCATGGCCGGCTTCGTCTACGGCATCGCCGGGCAAGACCTGACCCCCGCCGACGTTTACAGCGACGAGGTGCAGAACGCCATGCGCGAACTGCAAAACAATACCAGCAAATACGGCCGTCAGGCCCCCGCCCTGCTGGATCTGATGGCCCGCGAAGGTCCCAGCTACTTGCACGCCGCCGCCGTCCCCGAAGCCGACGTGGTGCGCTTCAACGTCGAGCGCGGCAGCGAACTGAGCTTCCCGCTGGTCTTCATCTTCCCCGCGGAAGGCACAATTTGGGCCGACCATCCCTTCTGCATTCTGGACAACGCCGATTGGGTGACGCCGGAGCAGGCCGAAGCCGCCAAAATCTTCCGCGATTACCTGCGCGCCCCGGCACAGCAGGAGATGGCGATTGATAATTATTTACGGCCGTTAGACAGCAGCATCGCCCTCCACGCCCCCATGGACAAAAGCAACGGCACCGACCCTAACGCCAGCCCCCAAACCATCCCGGCGCTGCCCAGCCCCAACACCGAAATCAGCAACGCCATCATAGACGTATTCCAGATCAACAAACGCAAAGCCACCATCCTCGTGGTGTTAGACGTGTCCGGCAGCATGGCCGGCGACCGCATCAAAACCGCCCGCGAGGCGACGGTAGATTTCCTGCGCCGCCTGAACCCCGACGACAACGTGGGCGTGATGATTTTTAGCGACGAGGTGACGATGTTGGCCGAACCCACCCGTACCGGTGACGTGGTGGAAGATTTGACCCAGCGCGTCGGCGGGCTGGTTGCCAACGGCAATACCGCCCTCTACGAAGCCGTTTGCGCAGCGGCAACGGCCGTGCAGCAAATTCAGACCGCCGATTTAGCGGCGGGTGAATCCCGTCTGTACGGCATCGTCTTGCTGTCCGATGGCGAAGATACGGTGGGGCGCATCACGGAAAATCAAATGTTCGCCACTTGCCTGCCGGCCAACGCCGAAGCCGATGGCGTGAAGATTTTTCCCATCGCTTTTGGCGATGAAGCCGACGTAGACGTGCTGACGCGCATGGCAAATGTCACCGCCGGCCGCATGTTCACCGCCGACCCGAACTCGATCAGCAACGTCTACATCTCCATCTCCGCCGAGCAGTAGCGCGGCCCACCACCACGAATGAGAACCCTGGGAGCGCAGGCGTCTCGCCTGCCTGGGCGGACGGGACGTCCGCGCTCCCATTTTCAAGGGAGGAAAAATAACCGCATGAAGGTTTTGATTGTCGGTTCGGGCGGGCGGGAACATGCACTGGCGTGGA
>CALFEW010000712.1 GCA_937958365.1 uncultured Chloroflexota bacterium
ATACGGTATACGGTATACGGTATACGGTATACGGACTCCGGGTTACGGGTACTATCCGCGTTTATCTGCGTGCCATTCTGCAAAAGTGCAAAGAGAGTGCTTACTTTACGTAAAGCAAAAAGCATGTTATATTATGTCGAGGAAACGGCCGGTATTGGCGCTGCTGACTGCTATTTTAGGCCCCAACCGGCTAAACAAAACCCGGTGTATGTTGTGGAGGTAATGATATGGTTGTTCAACGTCGCTTTGTTTTGGTAATCATTCTTTTGTGCAGTATCGGTTGGTTGGTCACTGCGTGTGAACGCCCGACGCCGGATGAGAGCGCGGGAGTGACGGCAACGGCCGTCATCAGCCCGGATTTGAGCGATCCAAATGTGGGTGGGGGCGTGGCTGGCGACGCGCCAGTTGGCGATGCACCAGTTGGCGACGCGCCAGTTGGCGATGCGCCAGTTGGCGATGCGCCTACAGCGGCTGCCGCTTATCCTGGAACCGAAGAAGGCGCCGTTCCCGAAGCCGCGCAGCCGACAGTGGAAACGGCCGTTTCGCCCACTGTTCCGACTGTTGTGACGCCCACCACGACGACAGCAGCAGTCACGGCAACGGCCGTGCCCGTTGAAGCTGTGCCACCCACCGTTGCGCCAACGGCCGTGCCCCAACCGGCCGCCGTGGCCGGCGAACGCACGCACGTTGTGCAACCTGGCGAAAACCTGTTTCGCATTGGCTTGCAATACGGCGTGTCCTGGGTGACGTTGGCCCAATTCAACGGTCTCAGCAACCCCAACGACATTAGAGCCGGGCAGACCCTTAGAATCCCGCCAACGGGAACGCTGCCACCCACGCCAACGGCCGTTCCGCCCAGCAACATCACTTACTACACCGTGCAGCCCGGTGACAACCTGTACCGCATCGGCCAAAAGTTTGGCGTCAGTTGGGTACAAATCGCCGAGGCCAATGGACTGGTGAATCCCAATCAAATCGTCGTCGGGCAGACGCTTAAGATTCCGGTGAGCGCGCCGGGACCCACGCCAGAATTCACCCACGTCGTCAAGCCGGGCGAAACGATCTTTGGCATCGCCGTGCAGTATGGCGTGCCCTGGATGTCTGTGGCCGAAGCCAACGACATCCAATCCCCCTATGTGATTTACGCCGGACAGACGTTGGTTATTCCGGGTGGTTAGTGGATGGGTCGGTTTGAATCGAACAAACCATCCAACCGACGGAATCAGCCCAACCCTATAGTGGATTGTAAAAGGTGCAGACTTTTCTGCGCCTTTTTTATGAAAGGTGGTAGGAAATTATGAGTTGGCAAGGTGTCATCCAGAAATATCGGGCGTATCTGCCATTTGGCGATGACGTGCAAATTGTGACCCTGAACGAGGGCAATACCCCCTTAATCCGGGCCGACCGGCTGGCGGAACATATTGCGCCTAAGGCCGGGCTGAAATTGTATTTGAAGTATGAAGGACTGAATCCGACCGGCTCGTTTAAGGACCGGGGGATGACGGCCGCGATTACCCAGGCGGTTCATGAGGGCGCCAAGACGGTGATTTGCGCCAGCACAGGCAACACGGCCGCCAGCGCGGCAGCGTATGCGGCGCGGGCCGGGCTGCGCTGCCTGGTGTTGGTTCCGGAGGGCAAAATCGCTTTGGGCAAGCTGGCCGCTTCCCTGGCTTATGGCGCGGAAGTGATCAGCATTGATGGCTCGTTTGACGACGGCCTGAACATGGTGCGGGAGATTGTCGAGCGGCAGCCGATTGCCCTGGTCAATTCCGTCAATCCCTGGCGGCTGGAAGGGCAGAAGACCGGTTCGTTTGAGATTATTGACCAGTTGGACGGCCGTGCGCCCGACTGGCACTGTTTGCCGGTGGGCAACGCCGGCAATATTTCGGCTTACTGGATGGGTTATAAGCAGTATGGCAAGGGGCTGCCGCGCGTTTTGGGCGGGCAGGCGGCCGGTTCTGCGCCCATTGTGCTGGGGCACGTGGTGGAAAAACCGGAGACACTGGCAACGGCCATCCGCATTGGCAATCCGGCGCGCTGGCGGCAGGCGTTGGACGCGCTGGATGAGTCCGGGGGGATCATTACGGCCGTTACCGACGCTAAAATCCTGGAAAGCTGGAAGCTGCTCGCCCGGCTGGAGGGTGTGTTTGTGGAGCCGGCCTCGGCCACAGGCGTGGCCGCCCTGAAGCAGCAAATTGAATTGGGCGAGATTGATCCGGTGGGTAAAACGGCCGTGTGCATCCTGACCGGCCATGGACTGAAAGACCCGGCAACGGCCGTAGACCAGGCCATCCCACCGCGGACTTTACCGGCGAACGTAGAGGCGTTGGAAGCGTACTTAGCGGGGAGTTGATATAGGAGAGTTGTTGGTTGGGAGTTGTTAGTTGGGAGTGAAGAGGGTCTTCTAACTATCAACTCCCAACTATCAACGATCAATTATCCACTTCTGCCAAAAACTCTGCCTGAATCCAGCCCACGTCGCCCT
>CALFEW010000713.1 GCA_937958365.1 uncultured Chloroflexota bacterium
CTGCTGTGGCACGACCAGTGCCCACATCGCCGCCATGCGCCACGCCCTGGACGACCCCACGGCCGTTACCCGCCCTGTCCCTCACGTGCAAATGATGATCGCCGAAGATGTCGCAACGGCCGTGACCGACGAACCCACCCAGTTAGCCAACTTTTTAGCCAATAATACCTACGTCGTCACCGTGGAAATGAGTCCACCAAGAGGCATTGCCACCCACCGGATGCTGGAAGGCGCGCGCATGTTGAAGGAAGCCGGAGCCAACATCCTCAACATCGCCGACAGCCCGCTGGCCCGGATGCACATGAGCGCCTGGGCCGCCGCCCACCTGGTGCAAAAAGAGGTCGGCATCGAGACTGTCTTGCATTTTCCCACGCGCGGGCGCAATTTGCTGCGGGTGCAGGGGGATTTGCTGGCGGCGTATGCCATGGGTATTCGTAATCTGTTCGTCGTCATGGGCGACCCCACGCGCATCGGTGATTACCCGGAGGCGATGGACACCTACGACATCGTGCCCACCGGCTTGATTTTGCTCATCAAAGAGCAGTTCAATCGCGGCCTGGACAAGGCCGGGCAGTCCATTGACCAGGCAACCAACTTTACCGTCGGCTGCGCCATCAATCTGACGCCCCACGACTGGGAGCGGGAAATGACCCTGTTGCAGAAAAAACGGCGCAACGGGGCGGATTTTGCCCTCTCTCAGCCGGTATTTGCCGCGGAAACGGCGCGGCAGTTCATCGAGGCGTATGAGGCGAAATACGGGGAACCGATGTTACCCATCGTGGCCGGGATCAAACCGCTGTATAACAGCCGTAACGCCGAATTTTTGCACCACGAAGTGCCCGGCATCACCATCCCGGAAGCGCAGCGGGAGCGGATGCGCCTGGCGGCGAACCCGCAGCAAGAAGGGGTGAAGATTGCCCAGGAGATTTTGGCGGAGATACGGCCGTTTACCCACGGCGTCTATTTCATGCCAGCATTCGGCCGTTACGATCTGGTCGCCGACGTGATGGACATCCTGGCCTGATCTGCCGTTCAATCCTCAATCTTGATTTCCACAAAATTGGTGCGGTACGGAAAGACCCACAATTCCTGGGTGACTTTGGTTTTGCCGCTGCCCACGGTGATCTCATAATAACCGGCGGGCACGTCGTCGAAGGCGAAGTTTTCCTGCCATTGGTCGTCAGGGTTGACGGTGGTTCCGGAATAGGAAGTGGTTGCCAGATAGCGGGAAGCGGCGTCCAGGCGGCGCAGCGAGACAGGCGCTTCTTCGACCAGGGAACCGTTTGCCCGCGTGATACGTCCGGCCACCGCGCCAAAATCGGGGAAGGGATAGAGCCAGAGCAGCGGGTTGCGGGTGTTGTCGTAGCTGTTTTGCCCCAGGCGGACTTCAAAATGCAGATGCGGGCCATCGGCCACACCGGTAGCGCCGGAGAGGGCGATGGGGTCCAACGCGGTCACTTGCTGCCCCTCGACAACCAGAAGCTGGGATAAATGGGCGTACAAGTTGTAAACCGGCTGCCCATCCAGCGCCGAGTCCAGTTGGATGATCACCAGATTGCCATAGAAATTGGTGTGCGGGCCGTAAGCAAAGACGCCGTCATTACCGGCGACGACGACTGTGCCGCTGGCGGCGGCCAGGACCGGTGTGCCTTCCGGCACGTAAAATTCCACGCCGTGATGGGGCCGCAGCGTACCGCCGCGTGTGCTGCCGTAAGGATAGGTCTTGTCGGTCCAGACGGTGCCGCCTTCGGCGATGGGGCGTTGGAGCCAGTAATGCTCTTCGTTAGACGTGAAGGGCAGGGCGGGCGGCGTGAAGGTAGGTTGGGGCGTGGTGGTCTCGGTGGGAGGAACGGCAACGGCCGTTTCCGTCGCCGTCACCTTTTTGGCGTTTGCCAGGTCGTCCGGGTCCAGCGCAGCAAACGAGGGCGCGGTAGCCAGCGGCGTCGGGCTGGGGGTAGCCGTGATGACGATGGTTGGCGGTGGCGGAATGGGTGTGACTGTGGCCGAGCTTGTCGCCGTCAGCACAGGCGCGTCGGTTTCCGGTCCGGCGGCTGTGGTGTTGGCGACGGCCGTCTGGCGGCAGGCAGTCAGCCCCAGGAGACCAACCAGGATGAGCAGCAGAAGCGAGAACGGCCGTGTCATAGAGAAAAACCACCGCGCACGGCCGTTGTCGTCAGGATGTCACTCACCAGATGGTTCACTTCGGCTTCCAGGTTGGCGACCTGCTCGTGCCACAGGGCGGCCAATGCCTGGTCATGCAAATTGACGGCGTTGACCTTCACGTTCAGGCCGGCCACGCGCACGGCCGCCTGGGCCATCAGCGCGCCGGCAGCGGCGTCGGTAACAGCGTTGACGTTGCCGACTTCCACAATTCTCTGGGCCAGGACAACCACGTCCCGGCTCAAATGGGCCACCCGCAGCGGCACTTCGCCTGCGCCAATCGTGGCCGTTTCGATGGCGGCGGCGCGGGTCGGCTCATCCAGCTCTTTTTGGCGATAGGCAGCCATCACCCGGCCGTAGGCGGCGGCGTCTTCGGCGATAGCGGCGGTGAGTTTTTGGCGCAAAGCGTCGGCTTCGGCCAGGATGGCCTGCGCTTTGTCTTGCACGTCGGCGTACTTTTTGCGGCCAATGGTCAGCCCGGCCACCATTTGCGCCAGGGCGGCGGCTAACGCGCCGGCCAGGGCAGCCACGGAGCCGCCGCCGGGGGTGGGGCTGGCTTCGGCGGTGGCGGCGATGAATTGGCGCGGCGTTATGTCGGCAGCTTCGGCGGCGGCAGCGGCCTGCAAGCGGTATTCCAGCACCTGTTCCGCCTTAAAATCGTCCAGTTGCAGGTACCATTGGGCGGCGTCTAGCAGCGCTTTTTGCGGCGTCAGGCCGACGAGTTCGGCTTTGGTGATGGTCAGGCCATAGCGGGCGGCTTCGCGGCGCACCATCTCCTGGGCATGGTGAACGGCCGTTTTCTCAAAGTCGGTCAGGTTCATGCTCACCTGGGCCTGGCCTTCCACCAGGAAGCCCTTGGCCTGGACGAAGCGCAGCCCGCCGCCGATGAAGCGCACGCTGCGGGCGATTTGTTCGGCTATTTCCACTTTGTCGCTGTTG
>CALFEW010000714.1 GCA_937958365.1 uncultured Chloroflexota bacterium
TGAAAACTGGTACTGGTGAACGGCCGTTACCCTGCGGTTTGCCGGTGACGGTAGCGGCGAATGACAATCCAGGCGGCCATACTAACGGCAATGAGCAAGGAGACGAAGGTGGCAATCGCCATGTTGACTTGCATGAAACCCAGGTTGAGCATACGGCTGTCCAGGCGCACCAACTCCAACAAAGTGCGGCCAATGGCGTAGAAGATAAAGTAGAGGGCCATCATCTCGCCGGTAAGCAGGCGCTTGTCGTAGCGGCGAATTAAGGTGTACAGGATGGCAAATGTGAGCAGACTCCACAGCGACTCGTAGAGGAAGGCGGGGTGGAAACGGCCGTATTCGCTATAATCCGGCAGCCGATACATGGGGTCTATAAAGACAGCCCAGGGCAAATGGGTGGGACGGCCGTATAATTCCTGGTTGAAAAAGTTGCCCCAACGCCCAAACACCTGCCCCAACGCCAGCCCCACCACAGCCAGATCCGCCCAACCCAACAGAGGAATGCGCGCCCGGCGTGTATAAATCACCAGGCCAATAAACCCACCCAAAAGCCCGCCATAAATGCCCAAACCGCCATTCCGCAGATTGATCAACTGGTAAGGATTGCGGAAATAGTCGAGCGGCGAATAGATGCCGAAGGCGGCCATGCTGGGTGAAGGCGTCAGCACATGGTACAAACGCGCCCCAATCACCGCCAAAATCAGGCTCCAGATGAGGCCGTTCCACACATGCTCCGGGTTCCAGATGCGCCAGGGCGCATCTTGCCGCCACGTTTCCTTTATATTTGTTTGCGCTTCCAGGCGCGCCTGAACCACTTCGACGCCGGCGGCGTTCAGGCCGGTATTGCGCGGATTAAATCCCCAGACGAGCAGCAGTTGGCCCCAGGTGGTAATTTTGTTCTTAGCCAGGGTTTGGGTGATTTCGTCGGGCAGGTCCAGGTCGGTCAGCGGCCGGGATTGGATGGCGGCCGGGACGTGTTGGTGAAAAACGGCCGTTCCCCGTTCCAGCGCCAACTGCGAGACCACATAAGCGCCCAGGGCAATCCCGCCGACGATGCAGATGCCATACCAGTACACGTCGAAACCACCACCTATAGAGAGGGCGACGCGGCTGGGGGTAACGGCCGTAAGCAGATGATACCCATACAGCACCACCAGCACCGTTAGAAAAAAAACAATCACATACCAATACGCATTCAGGCTGCCCGTTTTGCGCCAGATATTCATGCCTTCACGCAACGATTTATCTTCAGTCACGAAGCCTCGCCCCCTTCATCTGGCGTGCGGTAACACTGATGCCATACGTGGTACATGCGTTGGCCTACCGTCACATACGTAAAAACGGCCAAAATCCCCACCGCAATCCCCGGATAATCCAGGATCAAAAAGACCAGCATCAACACATACCGCTCCACCCGACTCATAATGCCCACTTTGGCCGAAAAGTGCAGCGATTCGGCCTTAGACCGCGTATAACTGACCATCAACGAGCCGGTGATCGCCACGTAAGACACCCCCAACATCCCTACATCGCCTATTTGCAGGTAATAGTAAATAAACCCGCCAAACAAAATAATTTCGGCCAATCGGTCGAGCGTGGAATCCAAAAATGCGCCAAACCCGCCCTGTTTGCGCCCCAATTTCCGGGCCAAGGCCCCATCCAGCGCATCCAATGGGGCCAAAAAAATCATGGCAATGCCGGCCCAGCGCATCTCGCTAATGGCGATCAGATACGCCAAGAAGAAATGCGACAACATGCCTACGACAGTCAGTGTATCTGGCGAAAGGTGATACTTTGCCAAAAAAGTCACGATGGGGTCAATAATGACGGCCGTTCTCACCCGCAATCTATCCGTCAACGTGAGCTTATTCAGCGGCTTGTTTGTTTGTGAATCCGTTTCTTTCATGAGTCCTCAATCTTGCATCTTTTTTGTGGTGAGCCAATTGTCTCAAGTCGTCCAGATTTTACCTCGAAACGCTTTGAAACAGAGGCTCATCCTAACCAATCACCCATGTGCAGTCAAGAAAAACCCCTTACAGGTGGTAGATTAAACCAGATGACTTTTGTCACAAGCAATCATGCAATCTGTCACTGTCTGGTAGCGCGTTCACCGACATACAATTAGCCCGAAGTAGGGCCGCAAGTATACCCATGAGATAACCACCCGCTGACCCGATGGAAATACAGCCAGGATTCATTAAACTGAGCGGTGATAAGCGATACAGCAAATGCCTTGCCATTTGCTGTGTTGGGCATTCACCACATGTTGTGTGAAGGAGAATCGTTATGACAAAACAAATGATCACACTTGATGGCAATGAAGCGACAGCTTACGTTGCGCACAAGGTAAACGAAGTGATTGCCATCTATCCCATTACCCCATCTTCCCCCATGGGCGAATTTGCAGACCAATGGTCGGCGGAAGGTAAGACCAACCTTTGGGGAGCCGTGCCTATGGTCGTGGAATTGCAGGCAGAAGGTGGCGCGGCCGGTACGGTGCATGGCGCGTTGCAGACCGGCGCGCTGACGACGACGTTTACCGCCTCACAGGGTTTGCTGCTGATGATCCCCAATATGTACAAAATTGCGGGTGAATTAACAGCTACCGTGTTTCATATTGCGGCGCGTTCTTTAGCGGCGCAAGGTCTATCCATTTTTGGCGATCATGCCGATGTGATGGCTGCCCGTAACACTGGTTGGGTTTTGTTATCTTCAAACTCTGTGCAAGAAGCCCATGACTTTGCCCTCATCGCCTCTGCCGCCACGCTGGAAGCACGCCTTCCTTTCCTCCACTTCTTCGATGGTTTCCGCACATCCCACGAGCTGAATAAAATCGAACTGCTGGAAGAAGAAGTGATGCGGGCGATGATTGACGACGAACTGGTGCGCGCGCATCGGCAACGGGGTCTTACGCCGGACCATCCGGTGCTGCGCGGCACAGCGCAAAACCCAGACGTCTATTTCCAGGCGCGGGAAAGCGTCAACCCCTTTTATCAGGCGACGCCGGCCATTGTGCAGAAAGCCATGGATAAATTTGCGGCGTTGACCGGCCGGCAGTATCAGTTATATGAATACGTCGGCGCGCCTGACGCCGAGCGGGTGATTGTGGCGATGGGTTCTGGCGCAGACACCGTGCAAGACACGGTCGCTTACCTGAATGCCAGAGGCGAAAAAGTTGGCCTTGTTAAAGTCCACCTGTACCGGCCGTTTGACATTGCCTCGTTTGTGAAGGTTTTGCCGCCAACGGTGAAAGCTATCGCGGCTTTGGACCGCACCAAGGAACCTGGCGCAACCGGTGAACCCTTGTATCTGGACGTGGTAACGGCCGTTGCCGAAGCCCTCGCCAGCGGTGATGCGCCTTTTACCACCTTCCCGCGCATCATTGGCGGCCGTTATGGCCTCTCCTCCAAAGAATTCACCCCCGGCATGGTCAAAGCTGTCTTCGACGAAATAGCCAAAGCCAAACCTAAAAACAACTTCACCGTCGGCATCAACGACGATGTCTCCTTCACCAGCCTCCAATGGGACAAACTGTTCGACATTGAATCCGACGACGTGGTACGCGCCGTATTCTACGGCCTGGGTTCCGACGGAACCGTAGGCGCCAACAAGAACTCCATCAAAATCATCGGCGAAGATACCGACAATTACGCTCAGGGCTACTTTGTCTACGATTCCAAAAAAGCGGGTTCTGTCACTGTTTCCCATTTGCGTTTTGGCCCGCGTCCCATCAATGCCGCCTATCTGGTGCAAACCGCCAGCTTCGTCGCTTGCCATCAATTTAGCTTCCTGGAACGCTACGACGTGTTACGGCAGGCTAAACCCGGCGCTGTTTTCCTGCTAAACAGCCCGTACAGCGCCGACGAAGTATGGGACCAACTGCCCCGGTCCATGCAAGAGATCATCATCCAGAAGCAAATTAAATTCTACGTCATAGATGCCTACAGCGTCGCCAAAGAAGTTGGCATGGGCAGCCGCATCAACACCATTATGCAGACCTGCTTCTTCGCCATTAGCGGCGTCCTGCCCACCGCCGAAGCCATCGCGGCGATTAAATACGCCATCAAGAAAACATATAGCAAGCGCGGTGAGGCTGTGGTTCAGGCCAACTACGACGCGGTAGACGGCACATTGGCTAACCTGCACCAGGTGCAAGTGCCGGCTGAAGCCAGCAGCGCCTTCGAGCGCCCGCCCATGGTGCCAACCTATGCCCCGGAATTCATCCAATCGGTGACGGCCCGTATTATTGAAGGCCTGGGTGATGATCTACCGGTGAGCGCGATGCCCGTAGACGGAACATACCCAACCGGCACGACGAAGT
>CALFEW010000715.1 GCA_937958365.1 uncultured Chloroflexota bacterium
CGATTCCAGGCACGCCCTGGTATAGTCCACCCCATTCCAGGTGAGAATGAGGATCGTGGTTGATTTTCTGGCAAGTGCGTTAGGCTTCATGTTCTTTCGTAACGATGGGCGTTTACTGGTTACTGCACAACCAGTTGAATGGTTGGTTTAGGCGCGCCTTTTTCGGAGAAGCGCATGACTACCTCGGACAACATATCGAGTTCCAGATGATACAGACCGGGCGTTGTCGGCGCAGTGAACTGCCAGTTTAGCGTTGTTGTTTCCCCAGGGGCTAAATCTTCTGGCAGCGCCACTCGCTGCTCGTGTAGCGTACGCGCCGGTTCTTCAGCCGGGTAGAGCCGATAGATTAGCTTGACTACACCCCACCCTTGACCACCACCGGCCGGCCAAACGGCCGTTCCCTCATTCGTCACCGTTAGGGAGATAGATACGGTCTCACCTGGCGCGGTTGTCAATTGGTCGGCTGTCGTTCCATACCGCACGCCGGCATAATTGTCCATCGGTGTCGTATTGGCCGGCGTCTCCCGCCGTTGAAAGACAAACGTCCCTGGAATATCGGGCATAAACTCATACCAACGGTGAAACTCCACCATGTGATACAACTGCAAAGTTCCCATGAAGTCGGTGGGCAAAACGCCCTTGCCATTTAGCGAAGGAGTCAGGTGCATCTGGATATAGTCCGGTTCTTGCGCCAGCACGTAATCGTTATCGTACTTAAAGATCCAGGGAGCAGGCAGTGTAGCGATGTAATAATCATTCAATCCAACCATATCTAGGGTCGCTAATTCAGAATAATATGGGAGCGCCCCAGCGTCTATGACGGCAATTGTTGCCTCTGGGCTGGCATGATGGTTTAGCCAACGACCGGTAGTTGGTAGGCCAGAAGCCGTTTCAATAACCAGGGTGACATGACGGCGCATTGTCTGAGGTATTTGCAGAAGCGACAGCGCGATGACGCTGGCCAACAAGCCACTACCAACGCGCATGATACCACATTCCGACTGCCAGAGAACCGTCAGACTCAAAGCTAAAAGCAGATAAAAGATCGGCAGCACCGGAGCCAGGAAACGAAACATGGGCATCCAGTCTCCACCCGCCATCACAACAAAGGCGGCATAGCCAAGAAAAGCGGCTGTAAGCATGGCAACCGCGCGAACCATCTCTTGGCGTCGCCACGCATAGACAAGCAAGAAGGGGAAGGTTAATCCAAACACGAGAAGAGAAAGCCAGGCGTATTGCCAGAAGCTGACCATGTACTGAATCCCCTCCTGGATTTGTGACGGGAGATCTTTTATCTG
>CALFEW010000716.1 GCA_937958365.1 uncultured Chloroflexota bacterium
TCCCCAAGTTGTGTGCAAGGTCATGGGTATCCTGGTTTTGCTGGCGCTGGCCGCTTGCAACGACCGTTCCCCCGCCACCACCTTTACCTCCCCCGCCACCATCATCCCCAGCGCTGTTCCGGCCACGCCCACGGCCGTTCCGCCCACCGCCACCCTTCCGCCTACGCCCACGCCAACGGCCGTGCCCACCCATACGCCCACGACCGAACCCACAGCTACGGCCACAGCCACCACGACGCCAACGGCAACGGCCGTGCCGCCGCAAAACATCGTCAACGGCCTGAGCCGAGACCAATTCATCTTCATGGACGAAGGCGTGCAGTCCCACGTCCGCGAAATTTACGCGCTGGGGCAGCAGTTGGGCCGCAGCGCCGAGGCTTTCTCCAAAGTCGGCGACAGCGTGGTGCTGACGCCCCATTACCTGGCCCGCTTCGATAGTGACCAGTACAACCTGGGCGTCTACGCAGACTTGCAGGCCACGATTGACCAATTTGCCGGTTCCTTTGGCCGCTTTGGGCAGGTAGCCCACGTCGGCCTGGCGGCGCGCACCCTGTACGAACTGGGCTGGGCCGACGACGAGGTGTGTCTGGCCAACGAAAACGCCATAGACTGCGAAATTCGCCTGCACAACCCCAGCATCTTCCTGATTCGCCTGGGAACCAACGACCTCATCCCGGCCGATTTTTCAGCCAATTTGCGCAAACTGATCGAGCATTTGCTGGCGCAGGGCATCATTCCCATCCTGGGCACGAAGGCGGACCGCTTTGAAGGGGAGGCCAATACCAACAACATCATACTGCGTGAATTGGCCGCCGAGTACCAGATTCCACTGTGGGATTTTGACATGGTGGCCGAGACGCTGCCGGATCGCGGCCTGTCGGGTGACTTCATTCACCTGACGATGTCAGGGTCCAACGACTATACGCAGGGCGACGTATTTGAAAAAGGGTACCCGGTCAGTGACCTGACGGCGCTGATGGCGCTGGACGCCATTCGTCAGGCGGTGCTAAACAACGACGCCAACGACTCGTAGACTTTTTTATGGACACTTTTCATCGCCGCCACGTCACCCCGCGAGTCGTTTTGCCAGGTTTGTTAACGGCCGTTATCCTCCTCATCATTGGCTGCCAGACCCTGGCGACCAAACCGGTGAGTGACCTGCCGACGCTGCGGCCAACGGCCGTTGTGCCCACCGCCACATCAGCGCCAACCCATACCAGCGCGGACGCGCCCACCAACGCGAACGCGCCCACCAGCGCGAACGCGCCCACCAGCACGCCCATGCCTACCAGCCAGCCAACACGTCAACCCATCAACACGCCACCTGCCACACGGGTTCCCCCTGGCGAACAAATTAATGGGCTGAATAAAGAGACGTTTATTATTTTGCCTACGGCCGTGCGCAACAACATCCGCGCCATCTACGCCGCCGGGCAAAACCTGGGCCGCCGGCCGCAAGCCTTCTCCAAGCTGGGCGACAGCGGCGCAGCCACGGCCGATTTTCTGATGCGCTTCGACCAGCGCACCTTCGACCTGGGCGATTACGCCTACTTACAACCGACCATTGATTATTACAAAGGCTCGTGGGTTCATTTTGGCGCGGCGCTGCACGTAGGTTTGCACGCAACGGCCGTTTTCCTGCCCGATCTGGTCACAGAAGAGTTGTGCCTGCCCACCGAACACATGCTGGCCTGCGAATTTCGCTTGCACAACCCCAGCATCTTGCTGATTGCCCTGGGGACCAACGACGAAAGCGACCAGTTCGACGACCGCCTGGAAAAAATCGTGGCCTACGCCAGCGAAAACGGCGTCATCCCCGTCCTCATCACCAAAGCCGACCGCCACGAAGGTGAAGACAACCGCAACAACAACGATTTGCGCCGCATCGCCGCCCAATACAACGTGCCCTTGTTAGATTTTGACCAGTTAGCCGCCACCCTGCCCAATCGCGGCCTGGGCGCGGATAATGTCCACCTGACGCATTACGCCCCCTTCGAGTACACCTCGCCGGAAGCCTTTCAGTATGGCTACAGCGTCTTTAATCTGGCGACCATCATGATGCTGGACGAAATTCGCGCGGCGCTGACGCAGGAAACGGCCGTTTCCTCCTTCGACATCTCCACTCTGCCGTGATGAAGAATTTATTCCAAAGGGACAAAGGAACAGAGGGACAAAGCTGGTGGGCGTGGGCCTTGTTGCTTGGCAGCGTGCTGGCGATTTACTGGCTGCAAGCGCCGCTGGCCCCCCGCTTTGCCGACACCCTGTTGCCCACAATCACCCTGGCCCTGGCTGTTTTGGGCTGGCTGCTGACGCGCCCGACGGACCGGGAAACCCGGCAGGCCACCTGGCGCGAAGATCGCCTGACGCTGCTGCTGTTGTTCACCCTGGTCGTCGGCATGGCTTTCAATCGCTACCTGGACGCCGCCTATCGTCTGACGGCGTCGCGGCCGCCATCGCCGCTGTGGGCCGCGCTGGCTTTGCTGCTGTTGGCCGGGCTGTTCCTGCTCATCGCCCGCCTGGCCGACCGCGCCGATCCGCGCCGTATGCTGACCGGGGGCATTTTGTTGATTGTGCTGCTGTTTGTGGCGCTGAAAACGGAGGTTCTGGCAACGGCCGTTGCCCACGTCTGGCGCACGCTCACCGGCCAAAACCCCGACCTGGCCGCTCCCACC
>CALFEW010000717.1 GCA_937958365.1 uncultured Chloroflexota bacterium
GCGTTGTCCAGCCGAAAGGTTTCCGCCATCCAGGGGAGGAAGTGGGGTAAGGAGCCATGCCGCCCCATCACCGCTTTTGGAATTCCAGTAGAGCCAGAAGTGAACGAAAGGCAAGCCAGGTCGTCGGGCTGGGTGTTAATAGCCGGTTCAGTAGCCGGCATGTCGGCCAGGAGATTTTTGCGGGCAGCCTCCTGGAGCGTGGGCAGGGTGATGCGGCAGGCGCAGTTCAACCGGTCGAGAGCCTCGAAAACGGCCGTGTCCGGCTCCCCCGCCCCTTCAATCTGCACAAAGCCGCGCGGGCTGGCAATCTCCAGATAATCTACCAACCGCGAGGCTGGATAGGTCGGGTCCAAAATCAGGAAAGCCCCTCCGGCCTTCATCAAGCCTAAAACCGCCCACACCAATGAGGCGCTGCGCTGGCCGTAAATCGCCACCACGTCTTGCGGCTGCACGCCGCCGTTTATCAGGTAATGAGCCAACTGGTTGCTGCGCTGATCAAGTTCCCGGTAAGTCCAGGCGTCGGTGGCATCGAGAACGGCCGTTTTCTCCGGCGTCAGGTGGGCGTTGCGAGTTAGCGCCTGGTGAACCGCGCCCATCCATTGGTTGCTCAGCGGCAGCGTGGGATCCGGCAGCACCGAGAGCGCGTCGGGATGCGTCAGCGTGTAGTGGGCGATGGGCAAGTCCGGGTTGGCGCACGCCTGTTGCAGCACACTTTCATATTGCAGCAGCATGGTTTCCATGCGCGCCGCGGTAAACAAATCGGCGTTGTACACCAGCGCCAGATCAATACGCCGGTCGGTTTCATACAGGTACAGCGTCAGGTCAAACTTAGACCCCATTTCCGGATTGGTAATAAATTCGCCGCGAATGTCTTCCATGTCTACGGCCTTATTACCAAAGTTGAGCATATTAAAGAAAACCTGAAAAACAGGCGTTCGGCTTAAGTCCCGCTCTATTTTTAGATCTTCCAGCAGCTTTTCAAATGGAATGTCCTGGTTGGAAAAGGCGTCCAGACTCACCTGACGCACCCGCCGCAGCAGTTCACGAAATGTTGGATTCTCGGACACATTGGTGCGCAGTACCAACGTGTTCAAGAAAAAGCCGATCAGGTTTTCCAGTTCAGGGCGGTTGCGACCAGCGATGGGTGAACCAATGATAATATCTTCCTGGCGGCTGAACCGGTGCATCAGGAGGGTAAAGGCAGCCAGCAAGACCATGAAACGGGTTACCTCTTCCTGGCGCACCATGGCGGCAATCGCCTCGCTCAGTTCTAAAGACAATTGGCGCGTCTGGCGTTCGCCACGAAAGCTGCGCACCGGCGGCCGGTTATAATCTGTCGGCAAATCGAGCGTGGTCAATTCTCCGGCCAACTGCTGCTGCCAATAAGCCAACTGCGCCGACAAATTGGCGTCTTCCAGCCAGCTTTGCTGCCAGATAGCGTAATCGGCGTATTGGATGGGCAATGGCTCTAGCTGCGCGGCTTCGTGGCGGCAGTTGGCGACGTAAAGCTGGGCCAGTTCCTGGCTAAATACGGTGAAAGACCAGCCATCGGAGGCGATGTGGTGCATGGTCACCATGAAGATGTGTTCTTCAGGCCCCAGGCGCAGCAACTGAACGCGAATGAGCAGATCGCGGGTGAGATCAAACGATTGGTCGGCCTCTTCGTGAACCAGGCGCAGCGCCTCGGTTTCCCGTTCGGCCGCGTCTAGCTGCGACAGATCGCGGATGTGCAGCGGCAAGGTTGGTACGTCGTGGATTTCCTGGATAGGTTCACCCATAACGGCCGTGTACGTCGTTCGCAGCGATTCATGTCGGCGGATGATGGCGTCTAAACTCGCCTGCAAAGCCGAAACATCCAGCAAGCCAAATAACCGTATGGCCGCCGGAATGTTGTATGTCGGATTGCCCGGCTCCATTTGATCCAATACCCATAACCGCTTCTGTGAAAAGGAAAGGGGTTGTGCCCCTTCCGCCTGACGGCGGGGAATGGCCTGGCTGGCTTCCGCAGCCAACCCTTCCTCCTGAAGCATCATTTCCAACAACGCCAATCGGTCGCCGGACAATGGAGCGTTTTGTTTGACCATGCCTATACACTTCCCTTACTTTTTAACATCGCGGCCACTTCTTCGTCTGATAACCGGGACAATTTGATCAACAACTGCGCCGTCCTTTCGATGCGCGGGCGATCATGACTATCGGCTAACAAGAGCTCAACAGTCCCGGCGACGGTTGGATTCTCAAAGAAGTGACGCAATTGCAGCTCGACATGAAACAGTTCGGTTATACGAAAAAGGAGCCGCGTAACCAACAAGGAATGCCCACCGAGTTCAAAGAAGTTATCCCAGATGCCCACTTTTTCCAAATTTAACGATTCGGCCATGACCTGAGCGACGATTTCTTCTACTTCCGTTCGTGGCGCGACGTATTGCCGGCCAAGAACGTCGCGGCTCAGGTCTGGCATGGGCAGCGCTTTACGATCTATCTTTCGATTTGGCGTCTTCGGAAATTCGTCCATGTAGACAAACGCTGCCGGAACCATGTAAGCGGGCAGCGTTTCGGCGACAAAACCCCGCAATGCAGCCTGATCCGGCGGCGCTTCCGTTTCATGCAAAATGACGTAGGCCACCAGGCGTTTGTCGCCTGGTTGATCTTCCCGCATGATGGCGATGGCTTCACGCACGGCCGTATGCGCCAGCAGCGCCACCTCAATCTCACCCAACTCCACGCGAAAGCCGCGAATTTTGACCTGATTGTCAATACGCCCAATAAATTCCAGCGTACCATCGGCCAAATAACGCGCATGATCCCCCGTTTTGTAAAGGCGAGCAGCGGGATCGTCGGAAAACGGATGAGGTATGAATTTTTCGGCCGTCAGTTCTGGGCGATTTAAATAACCGTAGGAAACCCCCATACCGCCAATATGAACCTCGCCCGGCGCGCCCGTTGGCACAAGGTTCAGATATTTGTCCAACAAATAAACCTGGGTATTGGCTATCGGGCGGCCGATGAAAGCATATTGTCTGTTGTCATCCTGGTCATGCACACGATGGTAAGTGGAGGTCATAGTGCATTCAGTTGGCCCATATTGATTCACCACTTCTAAAGCCGCACCAAATATCTCTTTTGCCTGCCGGCAGTAAGCGAGCGATAAGCTCTCGCCACTGGTTAGAAGCAGGCGCAGAGACTCTTTGGGCCACGGCAATTTTGCCGCTTCCATCAACAGTTGCCCCAACAGCGATGGCACAATACTGAGGATACACGTGACGCCATGATCCCGCATTCTGGCGACAATGGCTCTTGGGTCGCCTGCTTCGGCTTCATTTAAAATGATTACTTTAGCGCCGGAAATCAACGGCGTGAAGGTATCGCGCACCGAAGCGTCGAATGACACGGTAGGAATCTGCACCACAACGTCGCGCTGGGTCACGCCATAATGATTCGCCAGAAATGTTAGATGATGTGCGACGCCACGATGATGCGCCAACACCCCTTTGGGTTTGCCGGTGGAGCCGGATGTGTACACCACGTAGGCCAGATCGTTTAGCGCAGCAAGCGGTTCTGGGTTGGTATCTGGCTGCCCGGCCAGCAACTCTTGGGCGCGATCCAGATGGATGATTGTACCGGCAAAGGCAGGCAGGTTTGCCAACGGCCGTACCTGAGTAAGCAGCAGCGACGCCCTTGTATCGGCCAAAATATCGGCCAGCCGGGATTCAGGGTGCGTCGGATCAAGGGGCACATACGCGCCTCCGGCTTTCAGCACACCCAAAATGCCGATGACCATTTCCCAGGAGCGCTCAAGGCCGATAGCAACCAACACCCCCGGCCCGACCTGATGTACCTGGCGCAAATAGTGAGCCAGCCGATTAGCGCGCCGGTTCAACTCTTCATAAGATAGACAAGCACCCTCAAATATGAGCGCCGCTGCATCAGGTGTTTGGGCGGCCTGGTTTTCAAACATGTGGTGTAGACAAATCAGGTTCACGGGAACGGCCGTATCATTCCAGGCCACCAACAGCTTTTCACGCTCACCTTCAGTCAACAGTGAAAAATCCTCCAGACACCGGTCAGGATTCTCCACCGCCTGTTCCAACACCCGCAAGAAATGCGCCAGCAACGCCTCCATGCGCTCTTTTTTAAACAAATCGGTGTTATAGGCCAGGTGCAAATCAATCTGCTCGCCAATTTCTTCCACGTACAACGTCACGTCAAACAGAGAATCCGGTTCCGGATTCACCAAGACTTCCACTTCCAACGAGCTAAACCCATCAACGCGCCGGGAAAAATTAAGCACGTTAAAAAACACCTGAAACAGCGGCGTGCGGCTCAAATCGCGCGAGGTTTTCAAGGCTTCCAAAACCATCTCAAACGGCACGTCCTGGTTAGAAATCGCGCCCTGCCCAACCTGGCGCACCCGCCCGACCAATTCTCGATAGCTTGGCTCGCCGCTCAGGTCTGTCCGCAGCGCCAACGTATTCAGGAATAGGCCAATCATTTTTTCCAGCTCTGCCCGGCTGCGACCGACAATAGGCGACCCAACCACAATGTCTTCTTGTCCGGTATAACGATGCAGCAGCAGCTTGAAAGCGGCCAGTAATGCCACAAACAGCGTCACGCCTTCAGCCTGGCAAAACTGACGAAGTTGCTGCGACAAATCGCGGCTCAGCCGCATATCCAGGCGCGCCCCGTGAAAGGTTCGTACTGGTGAACGGCCGTAATCGGTGGGTAAGTCTAGTTCCGGCAGTTGCCCCCCTAACTGCTCTTGCCAATAAGCAAGCTGTCCGGCCACAAAATCGCTTTGCAGCAGCTTCTCTTCCCAGACTGCGTAATCCGCATATTGAATGGGCAGTGGCGGCAACACCCCATCCAGGCTGCCATGCGCCGCATAATTCTCATAAAGCGCCACCAATTCCCGGCCGAGGACAGCAAAAGCAGAACCATCGGAAGCAATGTGATGGATGGTGGTCAGCAGAATGTGATCAGCAGCGGCCACGCGCAACAACTTCACCCGAATCGGCCAGTCCCGTTCTAAATCAAAGGGCTGGATGGCTTCAGCGCGAATCAATTTTTGGACTTCTGCCTGCGCCGTCGGAGAGGCAGTCAAGTCAATAACCGGTAAGGGTAACGGCCGTATCGCATTCACCTCCTGAAAAGGCATCCCGTCCACGACCCGATACGTGGTACGCAAAATGGCGTGCCGCTGCACAATGGCGTTCAAACACAGCGCCAACGCTTCCACATTCAGCGCCCCACGCAAGCGTACAGCTTGCGAAATATTGTAAGCGCCAGTACCCTGATCCATCTGCTGCAACAACCACATCCGCTTCTGCGCAAAGGACAACGGCAGCAAACCCTGCCCACCGACGCTAACCAAAGCCGGCAAACGGTCGGCCGTTTGCAGATTGTTCAGATATGTCAGAATCTCCGCCTTACGCGCCGCCAATGCCTCCCGCAGTTCTGGCGTCAACGCTCCCTTGGGCGCATCCAACCGCAGCCGATCATCTTCTGCCCAAATTCTCACATCCAGCGCCTGCAATTGCTTCAACAAGTCCGATACAGCCATCATAATTCAAAAACCTCACGTTCCTCCGTGTCGCCTACCTCAGAGGAAGCCTTTTGGCTAAGCCAGTACAACGTGTCTAAATGAGCGGCTAATTCTGTTACTGACGGCCGTTCAAAAACATCTCGAGGGTGCAACCTCAGACCCAGCTCCCGATCCAGCCGCTGGATCACTTCCATCATCATGATGGAGTCCAGGCCCAATTCCAAGACATTTCGCGTTGGCGCTACATCGGCGATGGGCAGCCGCAGCACGTCGGCCACGATTTGCCGCACGTAACGCTGCAAATATTCAGACCGCTGCGCTGGCGTATGCGCCATCCCAGCCAGCGAGACATTCGCCGGAGAAACCACCAACGCATCTATGATCGGCAAGTTATTCAACAGCGGCAAGGGCGGCAGCAGTTGGCGCAAGGGGCCAGGAGCCGAGGGGATTACCGTAATTTCAGTCACCGCAGAAACCAGAAAACGGCCCAACAATCCCACGCCCTGCGCCAAATCAATAGCCTGAACACCTAAACGATGGCGGCGCTCGGCCAGATCGGCGCGAGACGCCATTCCCACGTCCGCCCATGGCCCCCAATTCACAACCAGGGCCGGCAAGCCCTGATACTGCCGATAATGAGCCAGGGCGCACAAAAACTGGTTAGCCGCGCCATAACCACCCTGCCCCGGCGACCCGACGACGGCGGCCAAAGAGGAGAAAAGCACAAAAAAGTCCAGGGGATTGTCTTGCAGCAATGTGTGTAAATGCCAGCCACCCTGTACTTTGGGTTGAAGAACGGCCGTTAAATTCGCTTCATCCAGGCCAAGCAAAGTATCATCCCGTAACACACCGGCGGCATGGACCACCCCCCGAATGGGCGGCCACCCTTCAGCCGCGTATTCAGCCAGAAATTCTTCCAGTTGCGCCGCGTCGCCGACGTCTACAACGGCCGTATGCACAGCAGCCCCGGCCATCTCCAACCGGCGAATGGCGGCAATTTTTTGACCAACGGCCGTTTGCGGGTCAACCTGGCTCCATTCGCGGCGCGGCGGCAGGGGCGTGCGCCCCATCAAAATCAAACGGCGCGCACCACGCTGCACCAACCAATGGGCCACAACCAGCCCCAACGCCCCCAACCCGCCGGTTATCAGATAGCTGCCATCCGGGCGCATGGGCAGGTCGCGCGTCTGGGGAGGCGGGTCGGCCGGCGTCAATCGCGCCACGTA
>CALFEW010000718.1 GCA_937958365.1 uncultured Chloroflexota bacterium
GCCGTTGACCCCGGCCAGACCGATCCCAAAAACCAGATTCGCGTCTGCTCCCTCAACGCCGCCACCGGCCTGGAAAGCCCCATCGTCTTCCTGATGGGGGCGCACGAACTGTATGAACAGGAACAGAGCATTCGTCTTGCGGACGAGGAGCGGGCGGAACTGATCCGCGACAATACGCGCAAGCTGTATATGGCGATTACCCGCGCCGGGCAGCGGCTGGTGATTACCTATGTCGGGCCGCTGCCGGAGATGTTGATGCAATCAGGTAGTCATTGAACGCGCCATCTGCTAACAAAACACCAGAGCGGATTCGGGCGCTGAGTTGGGGAACAAACGGCCGTTCTCCTCACAAACTTCTATTTTAGTCCTCACCATGCAATCCAGCCGGATACACAACCAACCCCTCTTTGGTGACAATGATGTCATCCAACAGCCCTATTTCCCGCAACGCCTCAATCGTATGGTGGGCAATCGGAGACGCCCCGGCAATCGGAGACGCCCCAATATCAGGTTGAGTCTGGTCCCGGGTCTTTTTGTCGCCTGAAAGCCACACGGCCGTATCCGACCCACCATCCTCCTTCCCATACACACTGGCCAATGCTCCCAGTAAAATCGCCCCGCGCCGCTCAGGGGGAAAGTGCGCCAGATAATCCTCCGCCGCAGCTTTTGCCCGCTCCAACACGTTGGCATATTGACCCTTACCCATCCGTAAAGCAGCCGCGTACGTTTTATTCAAGCCCGCGCCCAGCTCTACTGCTTCTGGATCGGTCAACACCGCATCCAACACTGCCTGCGGTGGCCGCGCCTGGCTAACAAGTTCGTCTCGCTTTACCTGCATCGCCTGGATGTGGGCCTTCACGCCAGCTTCCAACCGATCCAACCAGTGCAATTCACGCCCTCCCATGCCGCTGGCGCGAGGCAGGGGAGGGCGTTTTTCCTTATCCGACCAGTCAATACTCAACCTTTTATGCAAGATAGCCGGAATAGGTGTGCGGCTTTCCAAAATCTCACGCGAGTTCGCATAGTTCCACGAAACAACCCGGCTCAAGTCTGCGCCCGTTTTCACGGCGCTGTCAATGATGTCTTCCAATGGGGCAGGGGGGCTGGGCAATGCACCGTTGCCTGGCAAACGGCCGTACAGCGCCTTGTTGAGCATCAGTGAATTGCAATACATACCCAGGGCGCCCTGGTTGGCAATGGCCCGGCTAATCGCCGATTCCATCACCGCAACGCTGTAGGCATCCTCTTCGCCCAGGCCACCGGCCGTACCCGGATCCACCAGGCCGAGATATTCGGTCTCCATGAAATCCACGCGCAGCGGCAGGCTGCGGCTGTCAGCGGGCGGGTAAACGGCCGTTTCCCGCTCTTCCACAGCATTCATGCTCGTCGTCCAGGGCAAGGCATGTGAAGCCGCTGTCGGCCGCAAAATCACGTACTCTCCCATCTGGTTGGGGCTGCGCCAGGCCAGCACATTGCGTTCGCCGTCGTGGTCGGTGAAGGGATGCACCCAGAGGGCGTCATCGTTATCGGCCCCACCCAGAATGGCGGCAATTCCTTCGCCTTTAGGCGAATCCGGCAGCGCCAACCAGTCGTCGTCATTGACCCAGGCCGTGCCACGCCTGTGGTCAATCTGGATATGACCTCTGGGCACGTTCAGCCCCTTGATCCCTGCCCGCCGCCCCACGGCCACCGGCATGACATAGTGACGGCCGCCGGGAATGGGCAGCCGCATTTTCTCCAGCGTGCTGTGATTGAGCCGCTTCAGGTGCTGATTCATCAGGCTCTTGACGTGGCTGCGAAACCACATCGGATGGCCGCCGCTGGCGAAATACTCGCGCAGCGGCCACGCCTGCACCTCTTCAAGTGTCGTGGCCGCATCAGAATGCGGGCGATCAATGCGGCCCATCGCTTCGGCGACTTCGCCTGTCTCCACCGCCTGGACGAACAACTCTCCTTCGTCTTTTAGCCAATCCAGCAATTGCTCTTCCTGAAAGAAGGGGTACAGGTTAATCAAGCTTTGGATGTCCAGGCGCATGTCATTGTGACCATGCACGAAACTGAGACCGACGAACGTACGGCGTCCTGAGCTTGTCGAAGGATCCAGCCGCACTTCTTTCTTGGTGTCCTGGGGGAGGAGGAAGTCTACAGGACGGCCGTTCTCATCCCGCAGATCGTCGGCCACCATCGCATGTCCTTTGTCCTGCCCTTTTGGTGTCATCACCGTGAACTCCACTCGCTGCGCGTGGCGCAGTTCCGTGTCCAATCGCTCCCGCTTCGCAGGGGGCAGTTCCTCAGCCAAGACCATCTTTCGCAGCATCCGGCGGGAAATCAGGCCGGCGCCATCCCAGCCTTTGGCCTCCGCTGGTGATTGCGCCATGTAGGCTATCTGCACGTCATCGGGGGCAAAAAAGCCGCTGACAAAATGGGGGCGCATGATGCGCGAGATCCGCTTGGACAATACAAAGCCGCCCTTGTGCATATCCAACTGCAAACCGGTCGCCTCCAGAAACTGCTCTGTCGTCATCCCATCGACGTACAGGTCGCTGACCTGGCTGCCGTTGACCCAGCGCAGAGTCGGGGCGTCCAGACCAAACGTATGCGCGGCATGGGGGCCGGCAGTTTCATCCGCCGGTCGGGCCTGCCTTGAGCCTGCCGAATAGGTCAGAATACGCCAGGCGCGCTGTGTCTGCTCCAGGAAGGGAAACGTCGCGCCGCCCAGATCGCCATCAAAACTGGTGACATTGTAGGGCAGTTCGGCCAATATTGCCGCCGGCAAAACAG
>CALFEW010000719.1 GCA_937958365.1 uncultured Chloroflexota bacterium
TGTCCACGTCGCCGGCTTCCAGGGCGCGGTAGAGGGCGCGCTGCTGCGATGGTTTGAGGCCCTTGAGGATGCGCGTGTCTTGTTCGCTGATGGTCCCTTCGCGCACGGCCGTTTTGATTTCGTCGGGCAGGTCCAGCAGTTGGATGATCTGGCTGGCGCGCTGGCGGCTAAAGCCCAGGCGTTCACTCACTTTGGCCCAGGTGATGGAGCGCGAATGGGGCTTGCTGCTGGTCTGGCCGTCGCGGATTTGGGCGTCGAGTTCTTCTTGCAGCAGGTCGCGCAGGCGTACCATGCCATAGGCGCGGTCTACGTCGTTCAGGTCTTCGCGCTGGATGTTTTCCACAAGCTGGCGTACGAAGCGGGTCACTTCGTCGTAAGAGCGGCGGCGGACGACAGCCGGGATGGATTCCAGCCCGGCCAACTGCGCGGCGCGCCAGCGGCGTTCGCCATGCACAATCATGTATTGCCCGGCGCGTACCTGGGTTACTTCGATAGGTTGGATGACGCCATCTTGTTTGATGGATTCGGCCAGCTCTTGCAGGCTGTCGTCGTGGAAGGTGCTGCGCGGTTGGTTGGGGTCGGGGAAGATGGCGTCGCAGCGCAGGGCCAGCAGTTGCAGCCCGGCGGCCTGCTCCACGTCATCTTTGCCGGCGAACAGGGTTTCCATGTCGCCCGTTTGGGCGGGAATGGGGCGGCTGAGGTTGATAGACGGCCGTTTTTTAACCATAGGTCTTGTTGGTCCTTTAGTTGGGTAGTCGGCTGGCGCGACTAGCCGACTATTTCCTTTGCCACTTTGCGATAGGCTTCGGCGCCGCTGCTTTTGGGGTCGTAGGCCAGGATGCTCTGGCCGGCGACGGCGCTTTCGGCGAAGCGCACGGAGCGTTTGATGATGGTGTCGAAGATGCGCATACCGTCGCCGTATTGCTGCTGCACGGCCGTTAAAATATCTTTCGTCAGTGTCGTCCGTGTATCGGCCATGGTCAGCAGAATGCCCTCAATTGCCAGGTCGCTGTTCAGCTTCTTGCGGCGCACCGTCTCAATGCTGGACAAAATCATTAGCGCGCCACGCGCCGCCAGGTATTCGGTTTGGATGGGGATGACGACGCTGGTAGCGGCCGTTAGGGCGTTGATCACCAGCAGTCCCAGCGATGGGTTGCAATCTATGAGGATGAAATCGTAGTTGTCGCGGATGTTGGTGAGCATGGTCGCCAGTACCCGTTCCCGGCTGAGGGTATTGATGAGCGCCAGTTCAATCAGGCTGAGTTCCGGCTGTGAAGGCAGCAGGTGGAAGCCTTCGTCGGTTTCATAAATGGCGTCGCCGACGTTGCTTTCCAGGCCGTCAATTTCGGCCTTGAAGCCGTTGTAGATGGTGGGCGAGATGTGGTCAGGGTCGAAACCGGCGTGTTGGGTGAGGTTGCACTGCGGGTCCAGGTCTATTGCCAGGACCCGTTTGCCCCGTTCGTGCAGGGCAGCGGCTAAGTTGATGGTGGTGGTGGTCTTGCCGACGCCGCCTTTCTGCATGGCGATGGCGATGATTTCGGTCATTGGGCCTCCTGAGGGAAGTAGGAAGAATTTATTAGATAGGTATAGAGGTACAAAGATACAAAGAAAAGGGGGTGGCGTCAACGAAGTGTCAACCTGGGTTGACAGGTTACATAATGTTTCCCGGGAAACAATTATGTTTACTTGTTCAGCGAACCCTCATCCGTTTTCGCGCCACATTCCAAAATCCGGCGTGATTTATTTCAAGCCAAAGGTGCTTTACAAATTTG
>CALFEW010000720.1 GCA_937958365.1 uncultured Chloroflexota bacterium
TTCGTTCCCCCTCGTTTCCTCATGCTCCCTACCCGATCGGGTAGGTCTTCCCCCTCAAATGAACAGGCCAGAACCGCCCACTTGCGGGTTTTTTCACAAGCACGGCCGTGTTATCCTTCTTGTGTAAATCGTCACAAATTGTCCACGCCATAGGGCGCACTGCAAAAAGGGGAGTCATGTCTGAACAACCGGATCGTAACCTGGCTTTAGAACTGGTCCGCGCTACTGAAGCGGCCGCCCTCTCTGCCGCCAAATGGGTGGGACGCGGGCAAAAAGAGTCCGGCGACCAGGCCGCCGTAGACGCTTTGCGTCTGCTCCTGGGTACAGTGCGCATGGATGGCATCATCGTCATTGGGGAAGGGGAGAAAGACGACGCCCCCATGTTGTACAACGGCGAAAAGGTGGGCAACGGCCGTGGCCCTCTGGTAGACGTGGCTGTAGACCCCGTGGAAGGGACCAATTTGCTCGCCAAAGGCGTCGCCAACTCCATCGCCATCGTCGGTCTGGCCCAACGCGGCGCGATGTGGAACCCCGGTCCCGCTTTTTACATGGACAAACTGGTCGTCGGGCCGCAGGCCAAAGGCAAAGTGGACCTGGACGCCCCGGTAGCCGACAACCTGCGCGCCATCGCTGAAGCCAAAGGCATTCGTGTAGACGAAGTGACGGTGGTGATTTTGGACCGGCCAAGAAATGCGGCCAGGATAACGGCCGTGCGCGCAACCGGCGCTCGCGTTCGTCTCATCACCGATGGCGACGTTTCCCCGGCTTTGATGGCCGCTCTGCCGGAAACCGGCATAGACGCCGTCATGGGCATCGGCGGCACACCGGAAGGCGTGATTACCGCCTGCGCCATGCACGGGCTGGGCGGCGACATCCAGGGCCGCCTCGCGCCCCAATCAGACGCCGAACGCCAAAACATTGAACAGGCCGGCATTTCTCTCACCCGCAAACTGGGTCTGACCGATTTTGTCTCTGGCGACGACCATTTTTTTGCCGCCACCGGCATCACCCAGGGCGATTTTTTGCGCGGCGTGCGCTACACCTCGGAGGGCGCGGTCACGCATTCGTTGGTCACGCGCTCCCAATCGGGAACCTGGCGCGTGATCGAGTCTCATCATCGTTGGGATACGCTTATGCGCATTAGCGCCGTCCCATATCATTAAATTTCCTGTTGAGTCGTTGAATTGCAAAAAGGAGAACCTGAAATGAGTGAAGCTATTGCCCAAACCTTAACCGCCCAACCGCCGACCGCCAACCTGAGCGATAAATATATCGCCGGCGTCCGCACCTACGCCAGCGGGTATTATGACCCGGATTACACACCCAAAGACACCGATTTGCTTTGCGCCTTCCGCATTACGCCCAAACCGCCCACGGACATGATCGAAGCCGCAGCGGCCGTGGCCGCCGAATCTTCCACCGGAACCTGGACGGAAGTCTGGTCGAACCAGTTAACCGACCTGGAATTCTACAAGGCGCGCGTCTATGACATTCAAGACGACATTGCCTTTATTGCCTATCCGATGGATTTGTTCGAGGAGAACAGCGTCGTCAACATCATGTCCTCTATCGTGGGCAATGTGTTTGGCATGAAGGCCATCTCCGCGCTGCGTCTGGAAGATATGCGCATCCCTGTCGCCCTGGTGAAGACGTTCCCTGGCCCGCACGTCGGGATTTATGATGAACGAGTGTGGGCGAATAAATGGGGACGGCCGTTGCTCGGTGGCACCGTCAAGCCCAAACTGGGCCTCTCCCCCAAAGCCTACTCCACCATCATCTACGAATGTCTGGTGGGCGGCCTGGACACCACCAAAGACGACGAAAACATGAACAGCCAGCCCTTCAGCCGCTGGCAAGATCGTTTCCGCTACGCCCAAGCCGCCGTCAACGAAGCGGCCGTTGAAACTGGCGAATACAAAGGCCACTGGCACAACGTAACGGCCGGTTCCACCATGGAAAGCCTGAAACGCATGGACTACGTCAAAGAACGCGGCGCCGATATGTGCATGTTCGACTTCATCACCGCCGGCTTTGCCGCCTCCGCCGATGTTTTTGCCCATGCCCGCGAACTGGATATGATTGTCCACTGCCACCGCGCCATGCACGCCGTCTTCACCCGCCAGCGCGACCACGGCATCCACATGCGCGTCGTTGCCAAATGGCTGCGCCTGACCGGCGGCGACCACATTCACACCGGCACGGTCGTGGGCAAGCTAGAAGGCAACTGGAGCGAAACAAAAGGCATCATCAGCCTGCTGCGCGAACGCCACACACCGGCCAACGCCGAGCAAGGCATCTATTTTGACCAGGATTTTGCCGGTCTGAAAACCGTCTGGCCGGTGGCTTCTGGCGGTATTCACGTCAACCACATCCCTGATCTTTATCGCCTGACGGGCAACGATGCGTTCTGGCTTTTTGGTGGCGGCACGCATGGTCATCCCAAAGGCAGCCGCGCCGGAGCTACCGCCAATCGCGTCGCCACCGAAGCGATTACCACCGGTTCCACCCTTGAAGAAGCTGCGCGCAATTCGCCGGAGCTGCGCGACGCCATGAACCTGTGGGCCGACATCAAGTTTGACTAGCGGTCGCTGCAGAAGTTGAACTTCTGATTTCAAAGTCACATTAACTTAGTGGATAAGATAGCCGGTGATTGAGGATTCGGGTCACGAATTCCGCAATTGCCGGCTATTTACCACCCTTCCTGGAGGGAGGCTACATGAATCGCAAAACAATCATGCTGGGCATTGCTGGCGACAGCGCGGCCGGCAAGACAACACTGAGCAAAGGCATCGTGGATGCCCTGGGACCAGACCAGGTGACGGCTATCTGCTGTGATCATTACCACAAGTACAATCGCGCCCAGCGCAAAGAAACAGGGATCAGCGCTTTGTCGCCAGAAGGCAATTACATAGACATTATGGAGCAGCACTTCCGCCTGCTCCGTGAAGGTCAGCCTATCTTAAAACCGGTTTATAATCACAGCACAGGGGATTTTGATGCGCCGGAGTACATTGAACCAACCCGGTACGTGATTGTGGAGGGTTTGCTGCCCTTTCATACCCGCCTGATGCGTCTCTGTTTCGACGTAAAGGTCTATTTGAATCCGCCTGAAGAACTGCGCCACAAGTGGAAAATCAAGCGCGACACCACCAAGCGGGGGTATACCTTAGAGCAGGTGCTGTCTTCGCTGGCCGGCCGTGAAGAATTGTCGCCGCGTTATATCCAGCCGCAGCGGGCGCTGGCCGACATGGTGGTGCGTTTTCAGCCGCCTGAAGGCCATGCCGACGAAACCGGCGGCCACCTGAACGCCAATCTGGTTTTGCGGCCCACCATCCCGCACCCCGACATGACCGATATTTTGCAGCACAGCGGAAATGGTGTAGAACCGGCCATGCGGTTAGAATTAGGCCGCTATGATGGCAAACCGGTAGATTTTCTGGAAATTTCCGGCAATGTGGCCGCGGAAAAAGCGCGGGAATTGGAGGAAGTGATACAGAGCCATCTACCGGCAGACAGCAGCGTTGACCTGGACAAATTGGGCCGTTACCAATCTGGTTTGGACGAAGAGCGCAGTTATCCTTTGGCGTTGACGCAGCTTTTGATCGCTTATCATATGATTACTGCCGGTGAGGCGGTATTTACATAATTCTGACGCAGGGATGAAATAACCCGGCGACTTAGCGCCAGGTTGGTCATAGACGTACCATGCAGCGCAGAGAAACAGAGAAACAACCTCTGCTTCTCTGTTTCTCTGCGTTAATTTTTCAGGAGAACCAACAATGAGCAATGATCTATCTACGGCGTTGCGTCCGGTTGCGAATACGATCCGCGTGTTGGCAATGGATGCGGTTCAGAAGGCGAACAGCGGCCACCCCGGTATGCCCATGGGTATGGCTGACGTCTCTGCTCTGTTATGGGCGCGTTATTTGAAGTTTGATCCAAAAAGCCCCAATTGGCCGGATCGGGACCGATTTGTCTTGTCGGCCGGGCATGGCAGTATGCTGCTGTACGCTTTGCTGCATCTGAGCGGGTATGACTTGCCAATGGAGCAGCTCAAGCAGTTTCGGCAGTGGGGCAGCCATACGCCCGGCCACCCGGAAGCGCACGAGACGCCGGGCGTGGAGATGACGACCGGGCCGTTGGGGCAGGGGATTTCTACGGCCGTTGGCCTATCTCTGGCCGAGCGGTGGTTGGCAGCGCGATTCAACCGGCCGGAATTCAATCTGGTGGATCACCACACCTACGTCATCGCCAGCGACGGCGACCTGATGGAAGGTATTTCCCACGAGGCCAGCTCGCTGGCCGGCCATCTGGGTCTGGGTAAACTCATCGTCTTTTACGATGACAACCACATCAGCATTGATGGCTCCACCGATTTGTCCTTTACGGAGGATGTGCTGGGCCGTTACGCCGCTTATGGCTGGGGAACCTGGCGCGTGGATGGGCACAACCCGGACGAAATTGCTTCCGTTTTGGCCGAGGCGCTGGCCGATGGGGAACGGCCGTCACTCATCGCCTGTCGCACCATCATCGGGTTTGGCAGCCCGAATCGGGGCGGCACGGCCAAAGCCCACGGCGAGCCGCTGGGCGACGCCGAAATCCGCCTGACCAAAGAGGCCCTGGGCCTGCCGCAAGAACCGTTCTGGACCGATCCGGCGGCGTACCAGATTTTGGGCGCGGCCGGCAAAGCCGGGGCCGATGAACACGCCCTGTGGCACAACTGCCTGGAGCAATACGCTGCCGTTTACCCCGCCGAAGCGGCCGAATTTAAGCGCATCATGCACGGCGAACTGCCGGAAGCGTGGGACGACTTTACGGTGGAATACACCGCGCCGGACGCTACGCGCAACACGGCGCACAAGGCGCTCAACGCCCTGGCGCAGCGCGTGCCGGAATTGCTGGGCGGCTCGGCTGACCTGACCGGCTCTAACAAGACGGACCTGAAAGGGGCGGTGGACGTGCAAAATGGGGCGTTTGACGGCCGTTACCTCCGTTTTGGCGTGCGCGAGCATGGCATGGGCGCTATCATGAACGGACTGGCGCTGCACGGTGGCATCATTCCTTACGGCGGCACCTTCCTGGTCTTTTCCGACTACATGCGCCCCACGCTCCGTCTGGCGGCGCTGATGAAACTGGGCGTCATCTACGTCTTCACCCACGATTCCATCGGCCTGGGCGAAGATGGTCCGACCCACCAGCCCATCGAACACCTGGCTGCCCTGCGCGCCATCCCCAACCTGACGGTGATTCGCCCGGCGGATGCTTATGAATCGGCGGTGGCCTGGAAAACGGCCGTGTCTCGCCGCACCAGCCCTACCGCCTTCGCCCTCACCCGCCAAAAAGTTCCTCTGCTCGATCCCGCCCTGGCCGAAGGCGCGAAAAATGGCGCTTACATCCTGGTAGACGTAGATGACCCACAAGTCATTCTCATGGGGTCAGGCTCTGAGCTGCACATTGCCGTTGAGGCGCAAAAGCAGTTGGCCGCTCAGGGCGTGGCCGCCCGCGTCGTCTCTTTCCCCAGTTGGGAACTGTTCGACGAGATGCCACAAACCTACAAAGACGCCGTGCTGCCGCCCGCTGTGACGGCTCGTGTCGCTATCGAGGCGGGTATCGCCCTGGGCTGGAGCAAATATGTTGGCTCAGGCGGCGCGGTCCTTTCGATTGAACACTTCGGCGCATCCGCGCCCTACGAGACCCTCTACCGTGAATTTGGCCTGACGCCGGAAGCGATGACGGCCGCAGCCTTGAAGATGATTGGGTGACAAAGGGGGAAAAACATGGCAGATGTCAAACTCGCGCCTAGCATCCTTTCAGCCGATTTTGCCCGGTTGGGTGAACAAGTGTCGGAGGCCGTCGCCGCCGGAGCGGAATACATTCACGTAGATGTGATGGACGGCCGTTTTGTGCCCAACATTACGATTGGTCCGTTGGTTGTGGCGGCGTTACGGCCGTTAGCCCGCCAGACCGGCGCTGTGCTAGATGTTCACCTGATGATCGAAAACCCCGACCGCTACCTGGCCGACTTTGCCAAAGCCGGGGCCGACATTCTTACCGTCCACGTGGAAACTTGCCCCCATCTGCACCGCACCGTGCAAGTCATCCGCGAATTGGGCGTCAAGCCGGGCGTTACTCTCAACCCGGCCACGCCGCTGGTGACGCTGGAAGAAATCCTGCCCGATGTAGACCTGGTGCTGATTATGTCGGTGAATCCCGGTTTTGGCGGCCAATCCTACGTGCCCGCCAGCACGGCCAAAATTCGCCGCCTGCGCCAGATGCTAGACGCCATCGGCTCCACGGCCGATCTGGAAGTAGACGGCGGCGTCAAACCCGGCAACGCCGCCGAGATTGTGGCCGCCGGGGCCAACGTGCTGGTAGCCGGCAGCGCCATTTACGGCGGCAGCCGAACGATTGCCGAAAACGTTGCGGCGTTTAGAAAGGCAATTGGTTAGCCTGGTAGTCGTGTAGTTGTATAGTCGTTGGTCTGGTAGTCGCGTAGTCGTTAATCTCCTGACAACGCGGCTGCAAAACTAACAGACTACCAGACTATTTGGTATACTTTGACCTGGACGGCCGTTTGCGCGATGCCGACCGACCACCGATTTGCAAACTAACGTAAGACAAAAGACTACACAACATTTAGATAGTCTTTGGCATAGAAAAGGAGATTTTTCATGATTGTTACAACGGACGATTTATTCAAAGTGGCTTATGGCAAATTTGCCGTAGGCGCGTACAACATCAACAACATGGAACAGGCGCTTGGCTTATTTGAAGGCAATGTCAAAGCGCAGGCTCCCTTCATCGTGCAGATTTCTAAGGGTGCGCGCAAATACGCCAATCCCCGCATGTTGGAAGCCATCATTCGCGCCGCCGAAGAGCTGTATCCCGACGCTATCTTCGCCGTGCATCTGGACCATGGCGACGAACAGACCTGTTACGACTGCATTGATTCCGGTTTTTACAGCTCCGTCATGATTGACGCCTCGCACCATCCCTTCGACGAAAACGTCGCCATCACCCGCCGGGTGGTAGAGCGCGCTCACGCCAAAGGCATCAGCGTGGAAGCCGAATTGGGCATGTTGGGCGGCGTGGAAGAAAACATCGCCGTTGACGAGAAGAACGCCATGCTAACCGACCCCGACGAAGCGAAAGCCTTTGTGGACCAGAGCGGCTGCGACAGTCTGGCGGTCGCTATTGGCACCAGCCACGGCGCGTATAAATTCAGCGGCAGCCAGGGTTTGCACTTTGATCGCATGGCGGAAATTCAGCGCCGCCTGCCCGGTTTCCCGCTGGTCATGCACGGCTCTAGCTCTGTGCCGCAGGACGAGGTGGAGCGCATCAACGCCGCTGGCGGCAAGTTGGACCCATCGGCTAAGGGTGTGGACGCCAACGAGTTTGCCAAAGCGGTGCCGTTGGGCGTGACGAAGGTGAATATTGATACCGACGGCCGTCTCGTGTGGACTCGCGTACACCGTGAATTTTTCCGCGACAAACCGGCCGACTTCGATTTCCGCAAGCCCGGCACGCTGTTCGTCCCGGCCTACGCCGACTTTATCGTAGACAAAAGCCACAAATTACTGTCCGCCGGCACGCTGTCCATGGTGCGCGAATCGCTGGGCAAGTAGGAAGAGAGTTGGTTGGTTTGTTAGCCAACCAACTAACGAACAAACAAAAAGGACTCCACCGAGTCCTTTTTTTGTTGGTTAAAATGGCGCATCCCCCACCAGACTTTGATGCCATTCCGTCAGGAATTTCATCGCCTCGTCGAATTTGCGCTGGGGCATGAGTTTGTAAGAGGTAATGCCGAATTTACGATACAGTTCACCGTAACAGGCGCCAAACTCATTGCGGCCGGTTTCTTTGCCTAGAGCCAGCGCTACCGCCTTCACGGCCTGGCTGATCTGGCTGGCCTGCGCTTCTGTCACCACGTCTGCGCCGGCAAGCTGCTCCTCAACGCTGGTGAGCCGTTCCTCCACGTTTTCCAGCCGTACTTCCGTATCACCGAGCCGCCCTTCCAGCATGATTTGTTGTTTGGCGAGTTTGACAATCGCCATCGCCATTCTGTAGGCTTGTACGGCGTCGGTATCTTGATTGAGCAGTTCTTCAAAGCGGGTATCGGCGGTCAGGCGGCCTTCTTGAAACGCTTCCCACAACACGGCCGCAGCTTCTTCCTGGAATTGCTCTAACTTGGGGCGGGCTTCTTCTTTAACGGCCGTCACCCGAATGCCCGACAACCACAGCGGCACCAAATCCACGCGCAGCACAAAGGTCTCTCTATCGCCTTGAATGGTGTGTAAATTGCACACCATTAACCCACGACCGAGGACGGCATGGCGGCGGATGCGCTGCCGCTGCCCATTGTCGTCCAAACCGAGGGCCTGGCACATGTGGCGCACAGAGGCATAGATACGGCCGTCATTGGCGCGCACGGCCGTTAACTCATCACCATAAAAGACCACATCTTTCTGATCAACCGCGATTAGCGTGTTTTCGTCTGTCATGCCATCCCCAGTCTGAATGATTTCTGTGGGGAGTAGATGATTTGTCTACCCCTTTGCCTGCAAAAGATTATCGCCGTTTGTGCCCCAGAGATCAAAAAACGACGATTCTTGCCGCGCGGTTTCTTTACACGATCCTTACATCCAAATGACGAGGGGTTGGGTATACTTACGGCCGTATCAGATCAAGATGAAAATCACAGATTACGTAGATTGCGCAGATTAAGGCAGGCGTGTGACGCTGAACAGCTTTCATTCCGCAATCCGCAATCCGCAATCTTTACAGGGGGTAAGTATGAGCAAACACATTGTCATTATCGGCGCAGGACCGGCCGGCGTGGAGGCGGCGCGGGCAGCGGCCAAAGCCGGCGCGCAGGTGACGCTGGTGAGCAACGAGCCGCTGGGCGGGCGGTCTGTCTGGCACAGCCTGGTCCCCAGCAAGGTCTGGCTGAAAGCTGTGGAATCAGCCGCGCCACCCGATCCGGCGGCCATCCTGGCCGAAATCAAAGCCGTGAAACAGGCGTGGAGCGCGCAGCAGGCGGCCGAACTGGCCGAATTGGGCGTGCAGGTGGTCATGGGCACGGCCGTTTTCGCCGACCCGCACACCCTCGCCATCACCCACGACGACAGTTCCCACAGCCTGACCGCCGACGCCATCATCGTCGCTGCCGGGTCTGTGCCCGTCTTCCCGCCGACCATGAAACCCAACGGCCAAAACATCCTGGCGCCGCGTTTTGCCAGCGCCCTGAATAAGCTGCCCGGCAGCGTGGTGGTGGTGGGCGCAGGCGTCACCGGCGCGGAATTTGTCTATCTGTTTAATCGGTTAGGGCTGGCCGTGACCTGGATCATTGACCAATTTGGCGTTTTGCCCACCTTCGACCGCGACGCGGCGCAGGCATTGAAGAACACGCTGGCCCGGCGCGGCGTGACGCTGGTGGAAGGCCCGATGGCCGACCACATCGAGCAATCCGACGCGGGCATTGTGGTGGTGACAACGGACAACGGCCGTTACCCCGCCGAGCAGGCGTTTCTGGCGATTGGGCGCAAGCCGGACACCTCGGCGCTGAATCTGGCGGCCGCCGGGTTGGATGGGGTGGTGGTAGATGGCTACGGCCGTTCCGCCCAACCGCACATCTACTTCGTTGGCGACGTGACCGGCGCGCCAATGATCGCCAACCGGGGCATGGCCCAGGGCTGGATGGCCGGCCTGCACGCCGCCGGGCAAACCCCCGCGCCCTTCCGCGAAGATACCGTCATGGCGGCTGTGTACACGGAACCGCAGGTGGCCCAAATCGGCCGACTGACCGGCGCTGGCCTGCGCACGGTGCAAACGCCCTTTGCCACCATGCTCCAAGGCCACCTGCATCGCGCCGAGGACGAGAGCTTTTTTAAACTTGCCTACGATGAGGCAGACGGCCGTATTGTGGGGGCGACGGCCGTTGGTCCCCACGCCGCCGACGTTCTGGCCCCGGTCGCTGTGGCCCTGCACGCCCATCTCACCGTGCGCGATCTGGCCGCCCTGTACGTCGCCCATCCCACCGCCGGCGAACTGCCTTTCCTGGCCGCCCGTCTGGCTGACGTTTGACCTATGACGCATGACATTTGATCGTCATGCGTCATTTTTTGATACACTAACGCCATGAGCAAAGCCACCATCCTCGTTGTCGAAGACGAGGCCAGTATTCGCAACATTGTGCGCACGTACCTGGAAAGCGCGGGGTTTACGGCCGTTTGCGTAGACAACGGCCCCGACGCCCTCAAACTGGCCCGCCAGCACCTGCCTGATCTCGTTATCCTGGATTTGAACCTGCCGGGTATGGACGGCATCGAAGTGGCTGCCCGCCTGCGCGAAGAATCCGACGTCTACATCCTCATGCTGACGGCGCGCAGCGAAGAGAGCGACCGCGTGGCCGGACTGCGCATCGGCGCGGATGATTACCTGACCAAACCTTTCAGCCCGCGGGAACTCGTTGCCCGCGTGGAGGCTATCCTGCGCCGGGCGCGGGCTGTTGGCCCCATGACGCCGCGCAACGTCTTCCACTTCAACCACCTCACAGTGGACGCAGACGCCCACGAGGTCTGGGTGGGCAAAGACGTCCTTACCTTCACCAGCACCGAATTTAGCCTGCTGTTGGAATTGGTGCGTCACGCCGGGCGCGTGCTTACCCGCGAACAATTGATAGACCGGGTATGGGGCGTGGATTTTTACGGCAACGACCGGGTGGTGGACGTGTACGTGGGGCAGGTGCGCCGCAAATTGGAGCAAGCGCTCGGCGAATCGCTGCCCGCCGGCGAAACCCTCATCCAGACGGTGCGTGGCGTCGGCTACAAATTCAACGACCAACAGGCGTAACATGGACGGTAACTTGAACAACGAGCCTTGTAGCGTCGGCTACAAATTCAACGACCAACAGGCGTAACATGGACGGTAACTTGAACAACGAGCCTTGTAGCGTCGGCTACAAATTCAGCGACGAACAGGCCTGAGATGCACAGCCCGCTTCGACAGTTACGCTGGCGGATTGTCGCGGCCCAGATGGTGGTGGTGGTGGTGGGTGTGGCCCTGGTTTTGCTGATGGCCTATGTCATTACCACGCTGCTTGTGCCAGGAAATGTGGCCGATTTACTGTCGGCAACCGGCGCGTCGCCGCAGCAGGACGGCGTGCTGTCGGCATTTCGCCGATCTATTTTAACGGCCGTATCCGTTGCCGCCCTGGGAGCCATCTTTGCCGGAACGCTGACCAGTTTTCTGCTGGCGCGAGAGATTTTACGGCCGTTGCGCCAGATCACCGCCAGCAGCCAACGCCTGGCCCAGGGCCATTACAACGAGCGCGTGCCCGTGCCGGCCAGCGACGAACTGGCCCAAATGGCCGAAAACTTCAATCAGATGGCCGCCGCTCTGGAGCAGGTGGAGCAGCAGCGCGTGGCTCTCATCGGCAACGTCTCTCACGAATTGCGCACCCCCCTGGCCGGGCTGAATGGCTACCTGGAAGGGCTGATGGACGGCGTTTTCCCCGGCAACGAGGAAACCTTCGCCCTGATGGACCACGAAGTGCGCCGCCTGCGCCGCCTGGTGGACGATTTGCAGGCGCTTTCCCGCGTGGAAGCGGGGCAAATCTCCTTGCAGCCGGCCGATTTTGACCTGATTCCTCTGGTTGAGCGAACGCTGCGGCAGTTGGGGCCGTCGGCCGAATCGCAAAATTTGCAGATGGACACAGACTTCGCCACGCCATCCTTGCCCGTCCATGCCGACGCCGACCGCGTGGCCCAGGTGCTGCTCAATCTGGTGGGCAACGCCATCCGTTACACGCCGGAAGGCGGGCGCATTGTGGTGGCGGTGAAGATGGGGGAAGGCACGGCCGTGGTGGACGTGACCGATACGGGCGTGGGTATTCCGACAGAGGCGCTGCCTTATGTGTTTGAACGGTTCTACCGGGTGGATTCGTCACGCACGCGGCGCGGTGGCGGTTCTGGCGGCAGCGGCATTGGCCTGACCATTTCGCGGCATCTGGTGTGGGCGATGGGCGGGGAGTTAACGGCCGTTAGCCCCGGCCCAGATCAGGGCAGCACCTTCACCTTCACCCTGCCTTTGAGTGAATCAATGGGACGCGGATGAACGCGGATGCGGCGGATTTTCGCGGATTTTGAGGAATGTATCCGCGTCCTATGTCCGAATTTATACGGATTCGGCCGGTTGTGCGGGGGAGTGACCGGTCCGTTTGTGCCAGACCAGACCAAACGCCAACCGCCAGGCCACGACAAACAGGCTGCCCAACGTTAACGTCACCAGCATGAACATGGGCGGAATGTCTCGGCCCAGGATGAAGCCGCGCAGCATCAGGGCCAGGGGCGCGGCGATGAACCAGGCGATGACCGTGCGCGCCAGCAAGATTGGCAGCCGCATCCCGGCGGCGGTGAGCGGGATGGCCTTCACCACCCAGGCTACCACCACCCAGGCCAACAGGAAGGGGAACGCGGTGCGCAGCAAGCCGAGCAACGGCCGTGCCGCATCCACCGTATTATGATCGCGCTGTCCGGTGAACACGAACAACAAAACGGCGAGTAAATCGCCCAAAAGCAAAAGCCAGGGCGTCCAGCGCATAGATTTGTCTGACATCATCACCTACCTCATTCGAGCGGACGAATCGTCCACGCTCCCATTTTTGACGACGATTGTACCGTGAAAAATAAGCTGAGGGAAAAGAAGCGGGATTCTTCCAGGAAATTGTGGTAAAACGGCCGTATGGAAATATCAACACAAAACAACGAGATAGTACCGGAAAAAGGCAAATGGACAGGTCGCCTGATGGCGCTCCTGGTGTTTGGCGTGATTGGCGTGGTTTCGTTTTGGCTGCAAGTGAGGGCCTGGATTGCGCCGGGGCTGGGTGAAGTTACGGCCGATACGCAGGCGTTCACCGATACCCTGCTCCAGGTGGTTATTTTGGGCGTCCCGCTGTTTTTATTGGCCTGGCGCTGGCCTCATCCACGCTACCGGGCCATGTTCCAGACGTGGCTGTGGGGCTTCGGGCTGCTGCTGACCCTGGGCGCGGCGCGATTTGTCCCACCGGCGCAGAGCCAACTGGTGTCGCGGTTGCAACTGGCGGTGGCGCTGGTCTGGCTGGCGGTGGTGTATCTGTTGCTCTGGCGGCCGTG
>CALFEW010000721.1 GCA_937958365.1 uncultured Chloroflexota bacterium
ACGGACCACGGATTACGGATTGGCAACTGCTGATGAATGAGTTGGATCAAGAACTGCACGAAACAATTACCCACCTTTACGACAATGCGCCGGGCTTTCAGAAACGGCTGCAAGCGGCCGGGCTGACGCCCGACGATTTGTCGGGCGTGGCTGATTTAGCCCGCCTGCCTGTCTTCCGCAAGGATGATCTGATCGCTTTGCAGCAGGAAAACCCACCTTTTGGCGGCCTGCTGGCCGTGCCCATCAGCCAACTGCGCTACGTCTTTCAATCGCCCGGCCCCATCAACGAACCCGGCGCCCATCAACAAGACGCGGGACGTTGGGCCGGGGCGCTGACGGCCGCCGGTTTCCAGAAAGGCGACGTGGCGCTAAACGCCTTTGGCTACCACCTTACGCCTGCCGGAGCCTCCTTCGACGACAGCCTGACGAGCATGGGCTGCGTGGTGATTCCCGGCGGGATTGGCAACCAGGAGCAGCAAATTCAGGCGATGGCCGCTTTTGGCGCGGTCGGTTACGTAGGGCTGCCCAGCTATTTGAAGGCGCTGCTGGATAAAGCCGCGGAATTGGGCATTGCCTTAAAGGTGTCGAAGGCGTTTGTGCTGGCCGAACCGCTGCCGCCCTCATTGCGCCAGGAATTAAACCAGCGCGGCGTGGCCGTCTACCAGGGGTATGGCACGGCCGAATGCGGCAATCTGGGTTACGACGTGGATGGATACGCCGGCTGGCGCATCCCCGACAACACCATCCTCCAGATTTGCGACATCAACAGCGGCCAACCGCTGCCGCACGGCGAAACGGGCGAAGTGGTGGTGACGCTGCTGAACCGGCATTACGCCGTGGTGCGCTTCGGCGTGGGCGACCTGTCAGCCATCATCCCCGAATCGGCGACGGATGGCGGCGGGCTGCGGCTGAAGGGGTGGCTGGGGCGCGTGGGCGCGGCCACGAAGGTGCGCGGCATGTTCCTGCACCCGACGCAACTGGCGAACATGATGGCCCGTTTCCCGGAAGTGACCGCCTACCAGGCCGTCATCACCCGCGCCGAGCATAAAGACCACCTGGCGCTGCACGTGGTGGCAAAGCCCGACGCCGACGGCGCGGAACTGGCCGAACGGCTGCAAAATACGGCTCGCGAGGCGATTAAGTTCCGTCTGGCGGTGGAAGTGGTGGCGGAACTGCCGTCCGGCGCGCCGCCCATCCGCGATGATCGCACGTGGGAGTAATTGGCAGATGGGCTTGAACCAACCCATCACCATGAACTAAAATAACAACACGGGGAACGTGGAAAAGGGGGAAACACGGAGAGCGGGAAGTATTTCTTTCTCTCCGTGTTTCGTGTTAATCTGGCAGCCTCTCCGTTTTATTTTTAGTTGAAAGGAACCCGACATGAACGACAAAACCTACGCAGAGATTTACCGTCGCTGGCAGGCTGATCCGCTGGCTTTTTGGGCCGAAGCGGCCGGGCAGGTGGACTGGGAAAAATCGTGGGATCAGGTATTAGATGATTCCCGCGCCCCGCTTTACCGCTGGTTTCCCGGCGCGGAGGTGAATAGCTGTTACAATGCGCTGGACCGGCACGTGGCAAACGGCCGTGCCGATCAACCCGCCCTCATCTACGACAGCCCTGTCACCCACACCGTCCAACAGTTCACCTACGCAGAACTGCGCGACCAGGTGGCCCAACTCGCCGGCGTCCTGGTCAACCTGGGCGTCAGCAAAGGCGACCGCGTCATCATCTACATGCCGATGGTTCCCGAGGCGGTGATGGCGATGCTGGCTTGCGCTCGCATCGGGGCCATTCACTCCGTCGTTTTTGGCGGGTTTGCCGCCAACGAACTGGCGACACGCATCAACGACGCCAAACCCAATGTGATCCTCTCGGCTTCTTGCGGCATCGAACCCAACCGTGTCGTCGCCTACAAACCGCTGTTGGACAAAGCCATCGAACTGGCCGAATTTAAACCGCAAACCTGCCTGATTTTGCAACGGCCGCAGCTCACCGCCGACATTGTTCCGGGGCGCGATCTGGACTGGCAAGAGCAACTGGCCCAGGCGCAGCCGGTGGGCTGCACGGCCGTTGCCGCCACCGACCCGCTCTACATCCTCTACACCTCCGGCACCACCGGCATCCCCAAAGGCGTCGTGCGCGACAACGGCGGCCACCTGGTCGCCCTCACCTGGAGCATGAAGCACATCTACAACGTCCAACCTGGCGACGTGTACTGGGCCGCCTCCGACGTGGGCTGGGTGGTCGGCCACTCCTACATTGTCTACGCGCCGCTGTTCCACGGCTGCACCACGATTTTGTACGAGGGCAAGCCGGTCGGCACGCCCGATCCCGGCGCATTCTGGCGCGTCATCGGCCAACATCGCGTCAACGTTCTGTTCACCGCGCCCACCGCCTTCCGCGCCATCAAGCGCGAAGACCCCCACGGCGTCCACAAGGCCAAATACGACGTCAGCAGCCTGCAAGCCCTCTTCCTGGCCGGTGAACGCTGCGACCCGGATACACTGCACTGGGCGGAGAATTTGCTCGGCGTGCCGGTGGTAGACCACTGGTGGCAGACGGAAACGGGCTGGCCCATCGTCGCCAATCCGTTGGGTGTGGAGCGCCTGCCGGTGAAGGCCGGTTCGGCCACCATGCCTATGCCCGGCTACCATGTGCAGGTTCTAGACGATTACGAAGCGGAAGCCGCGCCCAATCAAATCGGCGACATTGTCATCAGGCTGCCGCTGCCGCCGGGCACGCTGCCGACGCTGTGGCACAATGATTATGGCTTTTTCCAATCTTACCTCAGCGCCTACAAAGGGTATTACCTGACGGCCGACGCCGGGTACAAAGACGAAGATGGCTATCTGTTCATCATGAGCCGCACCGACGACATCATCAACGTGGCCGGACATCGCCTGTCTACCGGCGGCATTGAGGGCGCAATTTCCGGTCACCCGGACGTGGCCGAATGCGCCGTCATCGGCGTGCATGACGAGTTGAAGGGCGCTGTGCCGCTGGGGTTGATTGTGCTGAAGGCGGGCGTATACCGTCCCCACGACGACATTGTGAAAGAGGTGGTGAAGTTGGTGCGCGATGAGATTGGGCCGGTGGCGTCGTTTAAAACGGCCGTTGTCGTCGAACGTCTGCCCAAAACCCGCTCCGGCAAAGTCTTGCGCGGCACGATGAAACAAATCGCTGATAATCAGGCGTGGCGTATGCCCGCCACCATAGACGACCCGGCCATCCTCGACGAAATCACCGATTCGCTGGCCGAAATCGGTTATGGTCCGAAGGCAGAGGAAGGCTGACCGTGTACGATTCGGAGGCTTGCATTATAATGTGCCCATCTGAATCGCAGTCCTGAAAATAGAAGGAGTTTCCCATGCTAATCAAGAATCGAATGTCTCACCCTGTGATTACTGTAGAACCGGAAGTGCCCATCATGGAAGCCCTGAACCTGATGCGGTCCAAGAATATTCGCCGTATGCCGGTGGTGGATAAGCAGGGCAAACTCATCGGCATCGTGTCCGACAAGGATTTGCTCAACGCAGGCCCGTCGAATGCGACTTCTTTGAGTGTGTGGGAAATCAATTACCTGGTCGGGAAAATCAAAATCAAGGACGTGATGACTCGATCTGTACTGACCGTTTCTGGCGATACGCCTATCGAAGAGGCGGCGCGTATGATGGTAGACAACAAAGTGGGCGGCCTGCCGGTGATGAATGACGACCAGCTTGTGGGCGTGATTACGGAATCGGATTTGTTTAAGGTTTTGCTGGAGTTGATGGGAGCAAGGGAAACGGCCGTGCGCCTGACGGCCGTTATCCGCGATTTGCCGGGTGAACTGGAAAAACTCACCCACGCCATCGCCCAGGCCGGTGGCAGTTTTCTTTCCTTCGGTCAGTTTAATGGCGACGATGACGCCAACCGGATGGTAACTTTCAAGGTATCCGGCATGGACGAAACAACAACTCGCCAGCTCATTGCGCCACTCGTCGTCGAAATTACTGATCTGCGCACCATCTAACCCGATAAACAAAAAGCTCCCGGAAGTTGTGAACTTCCGGGAGCTTTTGGAGACCGGAGACCGGTTCAATCTCCAATCTCCAATCTCCAATCTTCAGCTATCCTATGGCAGCCACGTGGGCTGAAGACCCGGTGAAGCCACCTCTTGCAGTTCCCCGGAAGCTACGTCTACCAACCATAATTTCGGTTCGGCGCCCGGTTCCGCCAGGTAATAGCCTTGCATGATGATGTTCGCGCCATCGGGCGACCAGGTGGGACGGCCGTAATGAACGTCAGAGTTTTCGGTAACGGCCGTTGCTTCTGTACCATCGGCGCGCATTAACCACAACTGCTTGCCCATGGGCGCACGCGGCTTTTTGCGGCTAAAGGCAATCCATTCGCCATCTGGTGAATACGCCGGCAGGCTGTCGCTGGTATCCATCCCTTCGCCGCTTAAATCTGTAACGGCCGTGTCGGCCAGGTTCAGTCTGAACAAGTGGGTCGTGAAGCGTTCGCCTGTGATCTGCATTTCGCTCACCAGCAAGCTGGCGCTGTCTGGACTCCAGGCCGCCGGTTCGCCCGTCTTGCTGGGGACAAGGAGGCTTTCGCCGGTTTCCAGATTGTAAACCTGAATTTCCTGGTTCAAAGGGGAGATGTAACTGAGCCAACGGCCGTCTGGCGAAAACCGCGCCCCAAGACCCAACCATTGACTATCCTGAAAAACGGCCAACGTCTCGCCCGTCTGGCTGTCCAGCCACCACAGGCGCGGCGTACCGGGCGGCGCGCCCGGCGCGGGGATGTTGCGCCGCTCATAGACCAGACGACGGCCGTCCGGGGACCAGACAGCCTGGGTACAGGCGGCTTCCGGGCAGGCGAGCAGTTGGCGGCGGTTACGGCCGTATTCGTCCACGATCCATAAATCCGCTCCCCCGTTTTCATTGTTGGCGCTGTAAACGATGCGCGTACCGTCTGGCGAGACGGCGTAATCCAGCACGCCGCGCGGCTCGTCGGTCAGCGCGGCGCGGCCGCTGCCATCCGGCTGCACCACGTAAAGCTGGTTGGCGTCGTTGGCCCCGGCCCAGCCGATGTAGAGGATGCGCGGCGCGGTGGAATCGGCGAAGGTGGGCAGGGAAACACGGCCGTTCCACCAGGCCAGTACGGCCGTTAGCAGCAGCGCCGCGCCAATCGTCAGCCAGACCGCCAGGTCAAAGCGGCTAAAGCGGCGCGGCGAAGACGGGGATGGGAGCGTGTTTGTGGTCAGAGGTTGCATAAGATTAAAAATTGAAGATTGAAGCGTATGGCAAACGAATCCTCAATTTTGCGTGCGCGTGTTCGGCAATCCATAACGTAAAAAGACCGCCAAAAGCCCGCAGAATCAAGGGATCACCCAAAACCCGGCTGCTTCTTGGAGGTCCATGTTGATGAATAACCTTACTGCACTTTGCCAAAATCGGCCAAATTCCTGAGTTTTGTTTAATACGGGGTCGGGTAGACTGATGATAAATCACGGCCGTTTGGCGAGAACCTGCCAGGCGCGGTGATATTTTTCGATGCGTTCCAGGTCTTTGGCGGTCATGGTACGCAAACGGCGCACGTCCATGTTGTCGGCCAGGTCGGCCCGTTTTACTTTGGCGGCCAGGGGATTGGGCAGCAAACGTTCGATGAAGGCTTCGTAGCTTTCATCGGGCTGGCGGCTGACGGCGGCAACGGCCGTGACCACTGCCTGGCTAAACCCGGCTTGCCGCAGGTCGTCTAACGTCCAGGGGCTGTCTTCGACGACGTCGTGGAGAACGGCCGTGATCATTTCCTCTTCCGTCTCCATCTGGAACATCAGGCGCAGCGGGTGAAGGATGTAAGGTTGCCCGGCTTTGTCTTGCTGGCCGGCGTGCGCCTGGATGGCAATGGATAAGGCGGTATCGAGATTAGACATGATAGAGTTTCTCCTTTGTTGGCCTTTGGCTGTTATTTTGGCGCAATTGGCTTTTGTCGGCAATGCCAGACGATGCGGGAAACGGCCGTTTCCCATCCTCCATATCTATGCTAAAATAGCGAACTGACGTTCTACCAACATCATCCACACTATGTTTGCAGATTCATGAATGGGACGCGGATAAACGCCGATGCGGCCGATTTTCGCGGATAAAAACCATCCATATCAGCGTTTATCCGCCGCATCCGCGAAAATCCGCGTCCCATTTCTTATCAGTGCAAAGGTAGTGATCCAAAAATCCCTGAAAATCCGCGTTAAACCGCGTCCCATTTCCGAGGTTCCTATGCCTAAATTTGAACTCGTTTCCGATTTTCAACCCACCGGCGACCAACCCGTCGCCATCGAAAAGCTCATCGAGAGCATCAATGCCGGCCACAAATACCAGACCCTTCTGGGCGCGACAGGAACCGGCAAAACCTTCACCATCGCCAACGTCATCCAGCAAACCCAAAAAGCCACCCTCGTTCTGGCCCATAACAAAACCCTGGCGGCCCAGCTTTACAGCGAATTCCGCGACTTCTTCCCCAAAAACGCGGTCAGCTACTTCGTCAGTTATTACGATTACTACCAACCCGAAGCTTACGTGCCCCGCCACGACCTATACATCGAAAAAGAGACGCAAATCAACGACGAAATAGACCGACTGCGCCTGCTGGCTACCGCCAACTTGCTCAGCCGTGAAGACGTCATCATCGTCGCCTCGGTCTCTTGCATCTATGGCATTGGCAATCCGCAAGCGTGGGGCAAGGTCACAGTCGAAATGGAGCGCGGCAAGCAGTACCGGCGCGATACCATCCTGCGCCGCCTGGTAGACATTCAGTACGACCGCAACGATTTGGAACTGCGCCGCGGCACCTTCCGCGTGCGCGGCGACACGCTGCAAATATTCCCCGCCTACGCCGAAACCGCCTTCATGGTGGAATTTTGGGGCGATGAAGTAGAACGCCTCACCGAATTTGATCACCTCACCGGCGAAGTGCTGCGCGACCTGACCAGCATCCAGATTTTCCCGGCGCGCCAGTTTGTCACCGACGAGGACAAACTGGCCGACGCCATCAACGACATCGAATCGGAGCTGAGCGAACGTATGGCCTTCTTCAAAGAGCGCAAGATGCTGCTGGAAGCGCAGCGCATCGAGCAGCGCACCATGTATGACCTGGAAATGCTGCGCGAAGTGGGGTACACCTCCGGTATTGAAAACTACAGCCGCCACATGGACCAGCGCAGCGAAGGCGACCCACCCTGGACCTTGCTCGACTATTTTCCGGCCGACTACCTTGTCGTCGTGGATGAGAGCCACATGACGCTGCCGCAGGTGCGCGGCATGTATGCCGGCGACCGCAGCCGCAAGCAGACGTTGGTGGATTATGGCTTCCGCCTGCCCAGCGCTCTGGACAACCGCCCGCTGAACTTTGCCGAATTTGAGCAGCGCGTCAATCAGGCCGTCTTTACCAGCGCCACCCCATCGGCGTTTGAACTGGAGCATTCGGGCAGCGTGGTGCATCAGGTGATTCGACCGACCGGCGTTTTGGACCCGGAAGTGGAAGTACGGCCAGTGAAAGGGCAGGTGGATGGATCGGAAGAGCACACGTCTAGGGAAAGAGTGTA
>CALFEW010000722.1 GCA_937958365.1 uncultured Chloroflexota bacterium
CAGAAGTGACATGACCAACCACAACAAAAGGATCGAAGCAAAGACAAGCCCCATGCCCACAAAAGCGATTTGCAGGGCAATGATTAAATCATCAGACATCGTTGTATTACCTTTTCCATACAGGAGCGGAAATGGTTCCGATCCTGGTTGCTTCATTGGCTAAGTATTCGTAATCCGAAGTCCGTATACCGTATACCGTTGGCGTTTACCAGAGGCAGCGCCCTATGGAATACCGAATACGGATTACCGCATACGAGTACTAAACCGGGATGTTCCCATGTTTGCGGCGCGGCGCAGAAGTAAATTTGTCGCGCAGGGCCGTCAACGCGGCGATGATTTTGGGCCGCGTTTCCCAGGGTTCCAGAATATCGTCCACATAACCGGCCCTGGCGGCGTAATATGGGTTGCTGAATTGCGAGCGGTACTCATCGGCCAACCGTTCGCGTTCAGCTACTGGATCAGGCGCAGCCATGATCTGCTTCTTGAACAAGATATTGACCGCTCCCTCAGCCCCCAAAACGGCAATTTCGGCGCTGGGCCAGGCATAGGTAACGTCTGTGCCCAAATATTTGCTGCTCATGACCACGTAAGCGCCGCCATATGCTTTGCGCGTGATGACCGTCACTTTGGGCACGGTAGCTTCCGAATAGGCGTACAACACTTTGGCGCCATGACGAATAATGCCGCGATGTTCCTGATCAACGCCCGGCAAAAAGCCCGGTGAATCTACAAATGTTACCAATGGGATGTTGAAGCAGTCACACATGCGCACAAAGCGTGTCATTTTGTCAGCCGCGTCTATGTCAATCACGCCCGCCATCACACTTGGCTCCTGAGCGACAATGCCCACGCTGTGCCCGCCAATGCGCGCCAATCCCACGATGGCATTACACGCCCAGGTGGGGTGAAGCTCTAAAAATGTTCCCTGGTCCACAACCCGATGGATGACTTCGTGCATCCGGTACGGTTCGTAAGAGTCCAGGGGCACGATGCTGTTGAGTTCCGGGTCCATGCGCATGGGATCATCCGTAGGGATGATGGGGGGTGGGTTTTCGACGTTGTTGGACGGTAGATAGCTGATCGCCTGACGACAGAGGGCCAGCGCTTCGGCTTCGGTTTGGGCGCAAAGGGAAGCCGTGCCGCTGATGGACATGTGTACTTCGGCCCCACCCAGGCTTTCTGCATCAATCACTTCACCGGTGACTGCCTTGATAACGTCCGGTCCGGTAAGGAACATAAAAGATGTTTTTTCGACCATGATGATCAGGTCTGTCAGGGCCGGGGAATAAGCCGCGCCGCCGGCGCACGGACCGAGCAGCAAGCTAATTTGGGGGACGACGCCGGAATACAGGGCATTGCGCCGGAAAATTTCGGCGTAGCCGCCCATGCTCTTGACGCCTTCCTGGATGCGGGCGCCGCCGGAATCTAACAAGCCGATGACAGGGACGCCATTACGCACGGCCAGGTCCATCATCCGGCAAATCTTGCGGCTTTGCATTTCGCCCAGGGTGCCGCCATAGACGGTGAAATCTTGGGCGTAAACATAGACGGTACGGCCGTTAATCAGACCATACCCGGTCACTACGCCATCACCTGGATATTTTTCGGATGCAATGCCCATCTCATCGCCCTGATGGACGATGAAGGGTTCCAATTCGTTAAACGTGCCCGCGTCTAGTAACAGGTCTAGCCGTTCGCGGGCGGTTAATTTTCCTTTTGCATGTTGAGTGGCGATTCGCTCCTGACCCCCACCCTGTCGAACTTTTTCGCGCATGGCGCGCAGTTCAAGAATACGTGGATCATCTGCAAGCATGAATTCCTCTAAGATGGCTGCTTTTTGGGCAGCCGCTGTTAAGTTTTTACAGTACAGTGACGTTATAAGACAAAGAGTGTAACCGATGGGCGGTGTTGGGGGAGTGTCAAAAGTAACCTTTGGCTTGAACAGTTGTCATAGGATGGTGTGTTGGGAACGGCCGTTCCCTTTGTATTTTGGTTTCGCCGCATTTTTGACAAATTCTCATTCTCTGTTACTATAGCCAATTGGCTTTTTTAAGAAATTTCTAACGAAATATTCTTGACATATCTTTTTTTACTAATAAAATAACTTGGTTATGTTATAAAGTGTTCGGTGTCACTTCAAGAGCGTTGGCATTTCAGGCCATACGCTCTTTTATGTGTTTATACACTTTTGTCCCCTTCGGCGTGCGTCGCCATTTGATAATCATACATAATCGTTCGGAGCTTCAAATTTTTTGGGAGGTCATCTGGTGGATACAACAGAATTCCGCTCGCTTAGAATCAGTCTAGCATCCCCCGAACAAATTCGGTCTTGGTCTTACGGTGAGGTCACCAAGCCGGAAACAATCAACTATCGTCGTTTGCGACCAGAAAAAGATGGTTTGTTTTGCGAAGCCATTTTTGGTCCGACGAGAGACTGGCAATGCTACTGTGGTAAGTACAAAAATATTCGCTATAAGGGTATTGTTTGCGATAAATGTGGCGTAGAAATTACCCGTTCTTCGGTTAGACGTGAGCGATTAGGCCACATCGAGCTGGCCGCCCCGGTTGCCCACGTCTGGTATACCCGCCGTGTACCCAGCTACATGGGTCTCCTCTTAAATGTTTCCCGACGCAATCTGGATCGCGTTCTCTATTTTGCCCAATATGTCATCACAAGCGTAGACGATGAGGCCCGTCAGCGCGCCATCAAGCGTCTGGACGATGAGCTTGAAGAAGCAGAACTGCGCCTGGAAAGAGAAATGCAGGGCGAAGTTGCCGACGCCACCGTAGATGTAACGTCTCGCCTGGCGGATCTGGAACAACAGTTGGCGAAGCTCAACGAATCCTTTGATGATCGTCTGTCTGAGATCACCGATAGTGTTGTGCGCGAAGCAAAAATGATGGAACAGCGGTTGGAAAATGCAAAGAAAAGCCCAGCCACTGAAGACATTATTCTCGATGGGGAAATCATCGCCCAGAAGGGCGAGACCATTGGGCGTGAACATGTGGTTTTGGTACAAGAAATCACCACCGACCGCCTGACTCGCGTGCAGCAAGAACACGAAGAATATCATCAGTCTCAGGTTGCCATTTTGCAGAAAGAGATTGAGGAACTGCGTTCAGAAACGCAGGCAGTTGGTCAGGAAAAGCGCGACGTTATCGGGCTAAAAACTTCTCGTTTGCGCCAGCAGTACCAGGCGAACAAGGAGCAATTGGAAGGCCTGACGCAGATGCAATTCCTGAATGAGACTGAATACCGGGAATTGAAGAGCAAGTTTGGCAACGTCTTTAAGGCCGACATGGGCGCAGAAGCCTTGTACGAGATTTTGCGGCGCATGGACCTGGATAAATTGTCGCGCGATCTGTGGCGCGAAGTGCGCACCACGCGCTCCAAGCAAGCCGCCAAACGGGCGACCCGCCGGTTGCAAGTTGTGGAAGCCTTGCGTCAGAGCGCCAATCGGCCAGAATGGATGATTTTAACGGTTCTGCCGGTCATTCCTCCCGATTTGCGGCCAATGGTGCAGTTGGATGGCGGCCGTTTTGCCACCTCTGACCTGAATGATTTGTACCGTCGCGTGATCAATCGTAACAATCGTCTCAAGCGGTTGTTGGAGTTGGGCGCGCCCGACGTGATTGTGCGCAATGAAAAGCGCATGTTGCAAGAAGCGGTAGACAGCCTGATTGACAACAGCCAGCGCGGCAAGGCGCTCAGCCGCCGGGGTCGCCGTGAGTTGAAGTCGCTCTCCGACATGTTGAAAGGCAAGAAGGGGCGCTTCCGTCGTAACTTGCTGGGTAAGCGTGTGGATTATTCCGGCCGTTCGGTCATTGTGGTTGGGCCGAAGCTGAAATTGGGCCAATGCGGTTTGCCGAAAACGATGGCGTTGGAATTGTTCCGGCCATTTGTGATCAGCAAATTGGTCAAGTATGGCTACGCCAGCAACGTGAAGGGCGCGCGCCGCTTTATTGAACGGCAGCAGCCGGAAGTGTGGCAGGTGTTGGAAGAGGTAATCGTGGGACGGCCGATTATGTTGAATCGCGCGCCCACATTGCATCGCCTGGGTATTCAAGCCTTTATGCCGATGTTGGTAGAAGGCAAAGCCATCAAGCTGCATCCACTGGTGTGCGCGGCGTTTAACGCGGACTTTGACGGTGATCAGATGGCGGTTCATGTGCCGTTGTCGGATCGGGCGGTGGAAGAGGCCAAGTCGTTGATGATGGCCACGCGCAACCTGTTGAAGCCGGCGAACGGTGAGCCGATTGTGGGACCGTCTAAGGACATGGTGTTGGGTGTGTATTACCTGACGCTGATGCAAGACGGCCGTCATGGAGAAGGCCGCATCTTCAGTTCTATGGAAGAAGTCCAGACGGCCTATGACCTGGGTTACGTGGACATCCATGCCCGCATCCGCCTGGAAACCGAAACCTATTACAAAGATAACCACGAACGTTATGTGGATGGTCAACCGCGCCAGAAAATCATCGAAACATCACCTGGGCGGGTTCTTTTTAACCTGGCTCTACCGCCAGAAGCCCGTTTTGTCAACCGGATTCTGGACAAAGGTGGCGTCACCTCGCTGATTAACAAGGTGTATCGTTTGTTGGGTGACGAAGCCACTATCGAATTGGTGGACAGCATCAAGAACATTGGCTTCAAGTATGCGACGATTTCCGGCACGACCATCGCTGTGGCCGATTTGACGGTGCCCGTGGAGCGTGAAGAAATCCTGCTGAATTCCCGTAAGAAAGTGGATGAGATTGACCGGCAGTATCGGCGCGGTCTGCTGACCGAAGATGAGCAGTATCAGCGCACGGTGGAACAATGGAACAGCGCCAAAGACCAGGTAGAAAAAGCGGTGCGTAACGCCATGGATCCCGGCAGCCCGATAGCGATTATGGCTCTGTCTGGCGCGGGTAAGGGCGGTTTTGGTCCCATCACCCAGTTGGCCGGGATGCGTGGTTTGATGGCTGATCCCAGCGGTCGAATTATCGTCGTGCCAATTCAGTCGAACTTCCGTATGGGCCTGAACACGCTGGAATACTTCATTTCCACGCATGGGGCGCGGAAGGGTCTGGCGGATACGGCGCTGCGTACGGCCGACGCCGGTTATCTGACGCGGCGTCTGGTGGACATTGCCCAAGACATTATCATCATGTCCGATGACTGCGGCACGAAAAAAGGTATCTTTGTGCGCCGGTCGGATAATTTTGGTAAACAAACGTTGGCTGAACGGTTATACGGCCGTGCAGTCGCCCAGAACGTCGTCAACCCGGAAACGGGCGAAATCATCATCCACGAGAACGAGTTGTTTACCGATGAGCTGGCGCAAGAAGTAGATGAATCGGGCATTGCCGAAGTGTATGTTTACTCGCCGATGACTTGCGAACTGCGGCGCGGCGTGTGCAAGAAATGTTATGGCATTGATCTGGCGCGTGGCAAGTTGGTGGATTTGGGAACGGCCGTAGGTATTGTGGCCGCTCAATCCATCGGTGAACCCGGTACGCAGTTGACCCTGCGAACCTTCCACACCGGTGGTACAGCTTCCGCAGCCGGTGACATTACGCAGGGTTTGCCCCGCGTGGAAGAATTGTTTGAAGCGCGTCAACGCCCCAAGGGTGAAGCCGTCATGACCGAAATCGGTGGTATTGCCGAGATTCGCGTGGTAGACGGCGTCCGTCACGTCTTTATTACCGAAAGCAAGTTGGTAGAAGACGCTTATGAAATCCCGTCGGATTGGCTGGTCAAGTATGACGGCGAAGAAGACATCGAAGCCGGCGCGATCATCGCCGAAAAAGATGACGAGATTATTCCTGCCCGCCATGGCGGCCGTTTGATCCGCGATGCGCGTGGCCTGCGGGTTATCTGGGAAAGCCGCGATGAACGCGATTACGAAATCCCGGCCGGTATGCGTATGCTGATCTCCGACGGCCAAACCGTCAACGCCGGTGATCAATTGACCGAAGGGTCGAAAAACCCGCATCGCATTCTGGACATCCTTGGCCGTGACGCTGTGACTCAGTACCTGCTGCGCGAAATGCAAATTGTGTATCGGCCGCAAGGACAGAACATCCACGACAAACATTTTGAAGTCATCATCCGCAAAATGTTGAGCAAGGTCATGGTAACGGCTTCTGGCGACACGGAAATGCTGCCCGGCGAGTTGATCGATCTGGCGCTTTTCCAGGCCAACAACGAAGAAATCATCGAAGAAGGTGGTATTCCAGGCCAGGCGGAATCGGTCCTGTTGGGGATTACCAAAGCGGCGTTGAACACAGAAAGCTTCTTGTCAGCCAGTTCTTTCCAACACACCATCAAAGTGTTGGCTGGGGCAGCGATTGGCGGCCGTGAGGATCAGTTGTATGGCTTGAAAGAAAACGTGATTATCGGTAAGTTAATTCCCGCCGGTACCGGTTTCAACAAACACCAGGAACAATTGCAAGCCCGCGGAAAAGTCCATGAGTTGCCTATCATTGAAGATATTGATCTGAGCAAGACGTTGATTGGCGATGACACGGATGAAGACATTCTGGCAGCTATTGCCGCGGCCGCGGCGCTGGATGCCGCCGACGCTCAACGTCTCTCTGGCAAGATAGACCGGAATATGGACCTCGACCTGGAAATGGACATGGACCTGGATATGGACCTGGATTAACCCAATTGACGAAAGACCTGGCGTCAGCCAGTCAACGAATTCTATAAAAAAGGCGGCTCATCTGAGCCGCCTTTTTGGTTGTGTTTGTGGGTCGTTTTATCAGGAGTTGCGCTGCAAGAGCATCTCAGTGATTTCATGTAAAGCGGTGGCGGCACGGCCGTTTGGCCGGGCAGCGCGCAAGTGGTCCACAGAGCCTTCGGAGTATTCACTGGCTTTGGTTTGGGTAAACGTCCGCGCTCCGCATTCGTCCAGCAAGTGGATGACTTGCCGCACAAAGTCGGCATCCGGGTTGGCGGTGGCGTAGAGATGGCGCAAATCGGCGTTCTGCTCCAGGCCATATAAGACCGGTAGTGTTTTCTTCTTGGTGGTGATGTCCGTGGCGGCCGATTTACCGGTCACAGATTCATCGCCCCAAATGCCCAGAATGTCGTCTTTGACCTGGAAGGCGAGGCCGAGGTCCAGACCAAATTGCGCGTAGTGGGCAACTGTCGCTTCATCCGCGCCGGCAATGCGCGCGCCCAGCTCGGTAGAAAGGGAGACAAGCACGGCCGTTTTCCCTTCAATCATCGCCATATACTCCGCCACACTGACAACATCTCGTTTTTCAAAATCCATATCGTCGTGCTGGCCTTGTGTCAGGCCCAGGCAGGTCTCGTCAAAGCGGCGCAGCGCTTGCACAACGATGGGCGCGGGCACGCCGCGTTCGATGAGCCGGTTCATTGCCAGGTGCGCCAGGGCAAACATGGCGTCGCCGGTGTTGATCGCCTGCTCGACACCCCAGATGGTCCAAACGGTTTTGCGGCCGCGCCGGGTGGGGCTGGCGTCTTCGATGTCATCGTGAACCAGGGAGAAATTGTGCAGGATTTCGATGGCGGCGGCCGCCGGTAGGGCCTGCCGCCAATCGCCGCCGGCCGCTTCACAGGCCAACATGCAGAGCAACGGCC
>CALFEW010000723.1 GCA_937958365.1 uncultured Chloroflexota bacterium
TGCGAAGGGGATGGAACGGCCGTTTAAATCAAGAGACCAACTTCCCGGAAGTTGGACTCTGAAAAACTTCTGGGAAGTCAGAATTAAACGACCGCTTCCGGCAGCATGGGCGGATTGTTCATCAACTGCTCAAACGTCTCCCGATCCAGCGTTTCTACGTCCAGCAGGGTATTTGCCAGAGCCACCAGACTGTTGCGATTCTTGCGGACAATAGCCAGCGCCCGCTCATAATTCCGATGCAAAATTCGGCGTATTTCTGAGTCAATAGTCTGCGCCGCATCCTCGCTGTAGTCACGATCCCCGCCCAGTCCCCACTCCTGGCCCATAAACGGATTGTTGCGCTGGCTGCCATAGGTTGGCAAACCCAACGAATCCGACATGCCATACTGCGTCACCATTGCCCGCGCCAGTCGCGTGGCTTGCTGCAAATCATTAGACGCCCCGGTGGTAATCCGGCCAAAGAAAACCTCTTCAGACGCCCGCCCGCCCAGGGCAAACGTGATCTGGTCTTCCAAAAATTCCCGGCTGTGAACCATGCGGTCTTCCGGCAAGGGCATCACGTAGCCGCCTGCCCGGCCCCGCGGCACGATGGTGATTTTCTGCACCGGATCGGTATACACCAGATTAAAGCTCACCACGGCGTGACCGGCTTCGTGATAGGCGACCGTCTTTTTGTCGTCTTCGCTCATCACCCGGCTTTTACGCTCCGGCCCCATCACCACCCGGTCAAACGCATCCTGAAATTCCAACAAGCCCAGCATTTTTTTGTTGCGGCGGGCCGTAAAAATCGCTGCCTCATTGATCAGATTTGCCAGGTCTGCACCGGAGAAACCGGCCGTCAGGCGCGCCAGATCGGCAAAAGAGACTTCCGGCGCAATCGGCTTGCCACGGGCGTGTACATGCAAAATCGCTTCCCGGCCGACCAAATCCGGCAAATCCACAAACACCTTACGGTCAAATCGGCCGGGACGCATCAGCGCCGGGTCCAAAATATCCGCGCGGTTGGTAGCCGCAATCACGATGATGTTGGTCTGGTTATCGAAGCCATCCATCTCCACCAGGATTTGGTTGAGCGTCTGTTCCCGTTCGTCATTACCGCCGCCCAGGCCAGCGCCACGCTGACGGCCCACAGCGTCAATTTCGTCTACAAACACAATCGAAGGCGCGACCTGTTTGGCTTTGTCGAACAGGTCACGGACGCGGCTGGCGCCGACGCCGACAAACATTTCCACAAATTCAGAACCGGAAATGTGGAAGAATGGCACACCGGCCTCCCCGGCTACAGCGCGCGCCAGCAGGGTCTTGCCGGTTCCGGGAGGACCGACCATCAACACGCCTTTGGGAATGCGCGCACCCACCTGAATGAAGCTCTCCGGTTCGCGTAGGAACTTGATGACTTCGACCAGTTCGAGTTTGGCTTCATCTGCTCCGGCCACGTCATCGAAGGTGACGGTGGGGCGCTCGGCGTCGTTGAGGTTTTTGGCCCGGCTGCGGCCAAAGCCAAAGATGTTGTTGCCGCCGCCCTGCGATTGCCGAAAGCCACGAGAAAAGAACCAAATGAGCAGCAAAAGCGGCCCAACGATCAAGGCCAGATTAAACAGGTTGTCCCAGGTGGAACGATCCACCACGATGAGGGTCACGCCGTTTTCAGCCAGAACGCTTTGGGTGACGCCAAAGTAGCTAAGCGTCTGGTCCAGGCTGCCGCTGGCATCCAGGGTAGTGGCGACTTCCTGGCCGCTGGTCAAAGTCAGGCGTATCTGGTCGCCGCTGACGTTGATCGTTTCAACTTTGCCGGTCGTGATCAGGTTCATCGCTTCAGGCAGGCTGACTTGCTGAGGACCTTCAAAACGGCCGCTTAACCACAATTGCATTCCCAGGACGATGGCTAAAATGCCGATGATCCATACCCATACAGGTATGCTGGGACGATTTTGTTTTGGTTCATTCATAGCTAAAGTGTCCGAGACAGGTAATTTATAGATGCACCGTATTTCTTTCAATACGTTACATCTCATTATCCCCTATTCGTGTTGCATTCGCACGTCCCTTCCATGACTTCTAATGTTTTGCCTACGCGGATGTGAAGCAGGTTGGTTGGTTGGGTTGGGTTGGTTGGGTGGTGGTTCCTGGCGACAAAACGCTCCACCCAGCCAACGAACCAACCTCTCTTGTTAATCGGCGCGGACGACGGTGCGCTTTTTCTGGGGCAACTGCATGGGCAGTTTGGTGCGGCGCACGCCGTCGAACTGATAGAGGGCGTTGGCGACGGCCCCGGCAGTGGGGACCAGACCAATCTCGCCCACGCCTTTGGCCCCGTATGGCCCGTAGGGATCGGGCACTTCCACACCGATGATTTCCATTTCGGGCATTTCTTTGGCGCGGAGGATGCCCATCTGGCGCAGGCGCGTGGATTTGGGACGGCCGTTTTCCATTACCAACTCTTCGCTAATCGCATACCCCAGTCCCATGTGCAGCGAGCCTTCCAACTGCCCTTCAAACAGGGTCGGGTTGAAGATTTTGCCGGCGTCGTGCGCGGCCGTGATCTTTTTGATTTGCCCCTCGTCGTCCAGAATCACCAACTGCGTGGCGTAGCTGTACGAGTAATGGGTATACACCTTCTCCACCATCGCCCCTGGCTTCGTGGTCCAATCCACCACCCATTCGCCGCGATAAGATTTGCCCACGAGTTCGGCCAGCGTGAAGGTTTGCAGGTCTAGCTTGAGCTGTTTGCAGGCGTCAATGAGGGCGTTGCCCACCAACGATGTGGCCCTGGAGGCTGTTGTCATGCCCGCTTCTTGCTCAGCGGCCGTGTCAATCACCACTTCGATCAGGCGCGGATCCATGCCGGTTTCCGTCGCCACGACTTGCTGCGCCACGGTGTTCACGCCCTGGCCCATCTCCGTCCAGCCATGATCCACAATCACCCTGTCCGGCGCGACGATGGTTATCCGGGCCGAAGCGGCGTCGGGCATACCGTTGCCGATGCCGGTGTTTTTCAGACCACAGGCCAGCCCGGCGTATTTGGCGGCGTAAAACTCATCTTTGACGGCCAGCAGCGTGGCCCGCGCGCCCGCGCCGGATTCGATCACCTGGCCGGTGGCCGTCATGTCGCCGTCTTGCAGGGCGTTGTCATAGCGGAACTGCCAGCGGTCGAAGCCGCCCTGTTCGCACAGGTCGTCAATCAAACTTTCCAGGCCGAAGATGGCCTGGTTCACGCCGAAGCCGCGCATCGCGCCGCAGGGCACGTTGTTGGTGTAGACGGCGATGGCTTCTACGTCGGTGACGGGCACGTTGTAGGCGCCGGTGGCGTGGCCGGCCGAGCGTTCCAGCACCTTCATGCCCACCGAAGCATAAGCGCCAGAATCGCCTAAGAAGTTCACTTTCACAAAAGTCAGCATCCCGTCGGCGTCGCAGCCGATTTCGTAATCCATCCAGATGGGGTGGCGCTTGGGGTGCATCATGATGGATTCGTCGCGGGTGAGGCGCACTTTCACGGGCGCGCCCAGCAGATGGGCCATCAGGGCGGCGTGGCCTTGCACGGTTAAATCTTCCTTGCCGCCAAAGCCGCCGCCGTTCGGAACCAGTATCACGCGCACCTTTTCCAGGGGCAGGCCCAGCAGTTTGGCGATCTGGATGCGGTCGTCGTAGACGCCTTGCCCTTGCGACAACATTTCCAGGCCGTCGGCGGTGGGGTAAGCAACGGCCGCTTCGGTTTCCATAAAGGCATGTTCGATCCATTGGGTCTCAAACACACTCCTGGCGGTATAGGCTGATTTTTGTCGCGCTTCGTCCACGCTGCCGCGGCTGGTGTAGCTGCGCGACAGTTTGTTGCCGCTCTCGTGGATGAGGGGGGCGTCTGGTTCCAGCGCTTTGTGCATGTCAACGAGGGGTTCCAGCACGTCGTATTCTACTTTGATGAGGGCAGCCGCCTGCCGGGCGGCTTTTTCCGATTCGGCCACAACGCCGGCCAATACGTCGCCGATGTAGCGGGTGGTTTCGCCGACGGCGATCATCAGCGGCCAGTCTTGCCGGATGAGGCCGATGGTGCGCTGACCGGGAACGTCTACGGCCGTTACCACCTTCACCACTCCCGGCGCTCTTTCCGCTTCGCTGGTATCAATGGACAACACTCTGGCGCGGGGATGATCGCTGAAACGCAGTGCGCCGTGCAGCATTCCTTCCAGTTTCATGTCATCTACATATTTGTGGAAGCCGAGGACGAGGTCTTGAGCTTTATATTTGGGCAGGCGGGTTCCGACACGGCCGTTGCCGTTTGGCGTGGCGATCTCTTCTTCTTTGCGAATGGCGGCGGCGGCGTATTGCACCGCGTCTATGATCTTTTTGTAGCCGGTGCAGCGGCACAGGTGGGGCGTCAGGGCTTTGGCGATCTCTTCGCGGCTGGGATCGGGGTTTTTGTTGATGAGGGCGTTGGACTGCATGACGATGCCGGGGATGCAAAAGCCACATTGCACGCCACCTTTTTCCACAAAGGCGTTGGCGTACACTTTCTGTCGGTATTCGCCCAGGCCATCGGTGGTGGTAACGTGGCCGCCAGCCGCTTTTTGCATTGTCGTGACGCAGGAAAGCACGGCTTTACCGTTCAGGTCTACCGCGCAGCAGCCGCAGGCCGCCTGTGGCGCGCAACCATCTTTTGGCGTGGTGATGCCTTCGTGTTCGCGAAGATAAGTGAGGAGAGGCAGTTCCGGGTCGCCCTCATAGTCCCGAAGCTGTCCGTTGAGCCAAAATTCCATGGAGTCCTCCATTGACGTCATGTTCCCCAGGTCATGGCTGACAGCCGAATGGCACGGGGAGTGTTAACAATCAATAGCCAACTATCAACTCCCAACTATCAACTATTGATTATTCCATTCGTCTCGCCAAGTACGTCAGCCAAAACAAGTCCACAATTTCCGGCGTGACTATCAATTTAGCGGAGGTATGTTTGCCATTGACGCAGCCAATGGCAGTTGTTGAGGTGCATACGGCCGTTTCCCACCGCATGGGCCTATGATAGCATAAGGGACGGAAGACGGAAGAGGGAAACGGCCGTTTACCCGTAAATAGCACATTTGTCACATACAATTCATGACATTCTGCTAAAGCAATCCCGGCTTTCTTAGCGTATAGTTACCGTTGCCTGCCATCCAATCGTTGGATAACATGGCGCACGTAGAGAAGAAGAGTCGAAAGTCCCTGATAAGCGAGTAGATTGATCTGTCATCTTCTCACCTTATCAATTTGATGTGAGGCAAACACCGACGCTTGGGTCGGCGTTGTCCCAACGAGGCAATGAGTGCAAAAAACAAAACTGAACCGTCAATTTTTTGATCGATTCATTGATGCGCTTATGCCTGTTTTCGCCGTGCTGGCGGCCTTCGCCGTTGGCGCAGTCATCCTCCTCCTTCAAGGCGTCAATCCCCTGGAAGCCTATCAATCCATGATCGTCGGCGCATTTGGCAGCAAAAATGGCCTGGCCGACACGCTGGTAAAAGCCACGCCCTTACTTTTGGTAGGGTTGGGCATTGCCATTGCCTTTCGCGGCGGTGTCATCAACATCGGCGCGGAAGGGCAGATCATCATGGGTTCCTTGTTGACGACCTGGGTGGGGCTGCAATTAGGCGAGCAGGTTCCGGGCGTTATCGTCATCACCATTGGGCTGTTGGCCGGCACGTTGATGGGCGGTATTTGGGGGGCAATCCCCGGTTACCTGAAAGCACAGTTGGGCGTCAATGAAATCCTCAGCACCATCATGCTCAACCAGATCGCCATTCAGGTTGGCTATTACCTGCTGCGCGGCCCAATGATGGACCCGGCCGAACTGGCTGCCGGAACCAACATCCCCCATTCGGCCCGCCTGGATAAAGCCATAGACATGCCTCGTTTCACCGATATTGCCCAGTCGTTGGGTCTGACGCAATCGGCGAAGGACCTGAATATGAAGGGCTTTTTGAGCGAGGTGTACGGCGTTTTGGTGGAGCCGACGCGGCTGCACAGCGGCTTTATTTTTGCCATCATCATGGCCGTGCTGGTATACATTTTTCTCTGGCGCACGACGATTGGCTACCGCATCCGCGCCGTGGGGTTGAACCGCCATGCTTCGCGTTACGCGGGCATGAACGTGAAGCGTACGATGGTGCTTTCGATGACGTTGAGCGGCGCGTTTGCCGGGCTGGCGGGGGCGGTGGAGATTTTGGGGCTGCATCACCGCATGTTTGAGCCAACGGCCGTATCCGCCGGTTACGGTTTTTCTGGCATTGTGGCGGCGCTGTTTGGCAAGCTGCACCCGTTGGGCATCATCCCATCGTCTATTTTGTTTGGCGGCCTGCTGGTAGGCGGCGACAAAATGCAGCGGGCGATGCAAGTACCGCAGGTGCTCATCACGGCCATCCTCGGCCTGGTGGTGTTGTTTGTCGTCAGCACGGATTACCTGGTGCGAAAGCGGCAAAACCGGCGGGTAGATACGACCCATGATAAAGAGAGCGCGGGAGAGGAAACGGCCGTTTCCACCCCAACCCCGGAGGTGAGCGCATGAACGAGAACCTGACCCTGATGGCTATCGTCCTGGGCATTTTACACTCCGGCATCCGCCTGGCTACGCCCTACCTCTACGCCGCCATCGGCGAAACCTTTGCCCAACGCTCCGGCGTCCTCAACCTGGGCGTCGAAGGCATCATGCTCATGGGCGCATTCTTCGGCTTTTACGCCACCTTCCAGACCGGCAATCCCTGGATTGGTCTGGTGGCGGCGGCGCTGATTGGCAGCCTGATGGGCCTGCTCATGGCGGTGGTCAGCATCACCTTCCAGGCCGAGCAAGGCATCAGCGGTATTGGCCTTTACATGTTTGGACTGGGTATCTCCAGCTTGTTGTTTAAAACCATGTTGGGCACGGTCGAAGGCGTACAAGGTTTCGGCGAGCTGCACTTTTGCGTTACCGACAGTTTTTGCCTGGCCGACATCCCGATTCTCGGCGACATATTCTTTAGCCACAGCCTCGTCACTTACGGTGCGTTTGCCCTTGTGCCCATCACCACTTACATTCTCAACAAGACAACCTGGGGGTTGAAGGTGCGCTCTGTCGGGCAAAACCCGGAAGCCGCCGACTCTCTGGGCGTCAGCGTCACTCGTGTGCGTTATGCTTCCGTTATCCTGGGCGCGGCGCTGGCGGGCATTGCCGGTGCGTCGTTGTCCATTTCGCTGCTCAACATCTTCCAGGAAAACATGACCAACGGCATCGGCTTCATCGCCGTCGCCCTGGTTTATTTTGGCAGTTGGACGCCATTGGGTGTGATGCTGGGCGCTCTGTTGTTTAGTTCTATCAATGCCCTGCAATTGTGGGTGCAGGTACTCAATCTGCCGATCCCTTCGGACGTGGCTGTCATGCTGCCTTATTTGCTTACCATCATCGCCCTGGCCATCCCCTTCCGACGTTCCCTGCAACCGGCAGCGCTGACCAAGCCGTTCTCACGCGGTGAAAATTAAGAAATAGTTGATAGCTGGTAGTTGGTAGTTGATAGGTAAATGACTATCAACTCCCAACTTTCAACTACCAACTAAATAAGGAGAAGAAGATGAACAAAAAATTGTGGTTATTGTTAATGG
>CALFEW010000724.1 GCA_937958365.1 uncultured Chloroflexota bacterium
TGCAAATCTTCTCTTGTAGCCGCGGTAAGGATACCGCGGCTACAAATTGTAAAGGGCATCGTTTTACTTCTGAACCATGCCAAAAATTGCCGAGATGATGATCAGGTTTGGGCGCGAATAGCGGCCACAAAGCGCCGCAGTTTGGGGTAATGCGAGCCTTGCCAGTAGATTTGTCCGCAGTCGGCGCAGATTTGGAAGTCGTCGTAATACAGTCGCGTTTTCCATTCCAGCCGCTCCACAATGGCTTCTTTGGCGACGGGCTGCAAACGGCCGTTGCAACGCAGGCAGCGTGGCGTGTCTTGTATCTCGTCGAAGAGGCGGAAGCGGTGGAGAACGGCCGTTACCTGGGCGACGGAATCGGTCGTGCGCAGGCAGTAGCCATGCACCACCAGGCTGCGCATCAGCAGCCCCCGGTCACGGGTGAGCAGGATGCGGTTTTCGTCGTGGGCCAGTTGCGCCAGGTCGGCGTCGGTGAGGTGGTTGTCCGGGTAGAGGGTGTCGAAACCCAGCAAACGCAGGTAACGCGCCAGTTGCCCCAGGTGGATGTCTAATAAAAAGCGAGTGGGAGATGGTTGGGGCGGGCGGAGACGGCCGTTTTCCGGCAAACTCAGCCCGGAATAGTGGGGGTACACAACCACGCGGTCGCCATCTTGCACGGCATAGGCAAAACCGACCGGCGCGTCATTCACCAGGATCGCTTCCACCTCGGTGTGCGGCACGCCGGCCGACTCGATGAGGTGTTTGACGGATTGGTTGCTGTTGAAAAGGTAAACAAAAGCGACTTGCTGCCGGTCTGGCGGCAGAAAGTCATTCAGTTCTGCGTCAAAACGAAAGGTTGCGCTGTGCATAAACAAATGATGGGGAACGGCCGTTAGTGACCGTCCATGATGGTGCTGCTGTTCAGTTTATCGTCTCACGATAAACCGCGTCAAGAGTCTCAAGTCAGAAGTAGAATGCCAGATAGCCATGATTCTTGGTGCGCTTGCCAATAGTCCCAAAGTCCATGTATCTTGGGTGGGCGCTTATGTTATAATCCGGTTAGAAGCTCCCATACATTTTGCGTGTGGAATCGGCTTCTCTTTCAAGCGAGAAGACTTATGTGCCCCTCCGTAGCGGAAGCCATGCAGAAAAGAGACATCCTCATTGCTGTTGATGCGCAGTCGGATGTTGACTATTTTATAAACGCGCTCCAGGAGGTTGCTCAACTTGACGATCATTTCCGTCATGTCACCACGACGCATGAACTGGAAACGGCGCTAAAAGCGCAACGCTGGGACTTGATCCTGGGCGATTTCCAGATGGCGGCGATCAGTTCGCTGACGGCCGTTCAGTTGGCCCATACGTTGCAGCCACAAACCCCCTTCATTTTCACATTCGCGGAGGCAACCGTTGCCGATGCCGTAGAGATGATGCGCGCCGGCGCACGCGGTTTTGTCGCCAGAGCGGATCGCCAGCGTCTGGGTGAAATGATCCGGCAAGAACTGCAAAACGGCCGTTCAGCCAACCGGCCTGCCGCAGCCGCAGCAGAAGCCGAAACCCTTGCCCGCGCAGCCCAATACCAGAGCATTGTGGACAACCAGACAGAGCTTATCTGCCGGTACGACGCCCACTTTCGCCTGACCTTTGTCAATCGCGCTTACAGCGAATGGCAGCGGCAAACACCCCAGGAACTCCTCGGCGCGAATATTCTGGAAAGAATTCCGGCAGCCGAACGTGACCTCGCGGCGGCCCATGTCCGGACTTTGACCATAGACAATCCTGTCGCCATCAGCATCCATCACGCCATCATGCCGGATGGCAGCGAACGGCTGATCGAGTGGACCGACCAGGCATTGTTTGATTTTGACGGCCGTTTGCAGGAATACCAGGGCAGTGGACGCGATGTCACCGAAAGAGAGCGCTCCGTTCAGCAGTTGCGCGCCGTCACAAACGATCTGGAGGTGTATCGCGGCCATCTCCAGGGTATGTTAGACACCATGCAAGACGCTGTTATATCCTACTCCCTGGTGGACCAACGGCTGATTTTTGCCAGCGCCTCAATCGAGCATATCTTCGGTTATCCTATGCAGCGTTTTCTGGATGACCCCGAATTCTTCGTATCAATTGTCCACCCAGACAATTTGGAGCAAGCGATGACAGCCCGGCAAACTTGTTTGCGTGACGGATTTGCCGAATTTGAGCACCGAATTTTCTTGCCGGATGGGCAAACGCGCTGGCTGCATCGGCGCGCCTGGGTGAATTATGATGAAAACGGCCGTGCCCTCCGCGTGAATGACAGCGCCCGCGACATTACCCGGCGCAAGCAGATTGAAGAAGCCTTGCGCGCCAGCGAAGAAAAATACCGCAGCCTTATCGAAAGCTCCGACGCCGCCATTTCGTTGGTGGACGCGGAGGGCAACTATCTTTATCTCAACCGCATTTCGGCCATGCCTTTTGGCCTACCTCCCGAAGCGCTTACGGGCAAGACAGTTCATGAGCTGTTCCCGGCCGATCAGGCGGACGCGATTTTGCGGGACGTGCGGCGCGTTATCGCCCACGATACCGGCATGACATTGGAAACCGAAGTAACGCTTGCCGGTAAGAGCAGTTGGTTTAGGACGAGTATCCAACCCGTCCGCGATGGCGACGGAAAGCCCTACGCGGCGCTCATTCATGCCGGTGAAATTACCGAGAAAAAGCTGATTGAGCAGGCGATACGCCAGCAGAACGAGATTTTGCAGCAATCGCGCGATTTCATTTCTTTGGCTACCACGGACGGCCGTGTCATCTACATCAACAAAGGCGGCGCAGCCCTCATGGGCGTGGACGATCCGGCGCTTTTGATTGGCAAAGCGATCGGCGATTTTCGTGCGCCGGAGGAAGCGGAGCGCATTGCCCGTTTTGCTCTACCCCTGGCAATAGAAAACGGGCAGTGGCGCGGCGAATCACAAATTAGAACCGTAGACGGCCGTATCCTGGACGTAGATCAGACCATCTTCCCGATTCGGGACGAAAACGGCCGTGTGCTACGTTACGCCACCATTTTGTCCGACATTACGGAACGCAAACAAACGGAAACCGCCCTGCGTGATAGTGAGCAGCAGTTCCAACAGTTCATGCGCCGTCTGCCGGGCGCAGTGTTCATCAAAGACGACGCCGGGCGGACCATCTATTGCAACGATCTGTATGCGCAAATGAGTGGCAATACCGCTCAAGAAATCATCGGCCGACACAGCGACGAGTATCTGCCGGCGGAGATTGCCGAGCCTTTCAACCGGGAAAATGCGCAGGTGCTGGCGGAAAATCGGGCGATTGATTTTAACCACAGCTTCCCTGTGCCCGGTGGCATCTCGCATTGGCTGACGATCAAATTCCCCATCCCGCGTGAGAACCAGCCGCCACTGCTGGGGGCCATCAGCCTGAACGTCACTGAAGAGAAGCAGACGGAGGCCGCGCTGCGCCAAAGCGAAGGGCAACTGCGCGCCATCTTTGACGCGATTCCTGATTTGATGTTCGGCTTTAAGCCGGATGGAACCTTCATCAGTTACCATGCACCCGACCCCAATATGCTGGCGCTTCCGCCGGAACAGTTTATCGGCCGTAAACCGGCAGAATGTTTGCCGCCGGAGGTTGCGCAAAAGCTGCTCGACGCCATTGACAAAGTTATCGCCACTGAGGAGATTACCCAATTTGAATATGATCTCATCGCCCAGGGAGTGGTGAGTAACTTCGAGGCTCGTTTGGCGCCGGCCGGAAATGGGGAACTATTGGCCCTTATTCGTGATGTCACTGCGCGTACGCAGGCGGAAACGGCCCTGCAAGAAGCGCATGATCTGCTCGAACGACGGGTCATTGAGCGCACGGCCGAATTGGAGCGGGTCAAAAATCGTCTGGAGGCCATTTTTAACCACAGTGGCGACGGTATTTTGCGGCTGGACATCCATCAGGGCATTCAACAGGCCAATTACGCTTTTGATATGCTCTTTGCCATGACTCCGGACAACTATTTGGGTCGGCCACTGTCGGACTTTTTCCCGTCCCAGGACGCGGCCCACATTGCGGCGATTGTTCAAGAGGTTGCCCAAACGCACCGCCTGCATCATGTCGAGGCGCAGGCAATGCGGGCCAATGGTGATGGTTTTGACGTGGAGATGAGTCTGGCTCCGGTGAATCGGGCGGAAACGGCCGTTACCAATCTGGTTTGCATCATCCGCGATATTAGCCAGCGCAAACGGGCGGAAGAAGCTTTACGGCGCAGCGAAGAACGTCTCAAAATGACCCTGCAAGGCACGCGGGCCGGCACGTGGGAATGGAACGTGCAGACCGGCGTAGCCACGTTTAATGACCGGTGGGCGGAAATTGTCGGTTATACCCTGGCCGAATTGTCGCCAATCAGCGTTCAGACCTGGATTGATCTGGCGCATCCTGACGATCTGACGCTTTCCAACCATCTGTTGCAAAGGCATTTTTCCGGTGAGTTGGCCTTCTACGATTGTGAAACGCGCATGAAACACAAAGAAGGCCATTGGGTCTGGGTGGAAGATCGCGGCATGGTGGTGGAATGGGGCCAGGACGGCCAACCGCTCCGTATGCTGGGCACGCACATAGACATCACCGAGCGGAAACTGGCCGAAAGCTTTCTGCGTGAAAGCGAAGCGCGTTATCGTCTGCTGGCGGAAAACGTCCTGGACGTCATTATGAAACTCTCGCCAGAGATGACCATCACCTATATCACCCCATCATGCTACAACCAACTGGGTTATACCCCAGAAGAATTAATTGGGCGGTCGGGGTTCGAGATTGTCCATCCTGATGATCTGGCCCATTCCGGGCGCGTCGTGATGGAAGCTGTGCAATCTGGGGCCACATTTTTTGCCCTGGTAGAACGAATAAAACACAAAGACGGCCATTATATTTGGGCGGAAACCACCAACACCCTCGTCCGCGATCCCGCCACCGGGGCGGTAGTGGAATTTATTGGTCTGGCCCACGATATTACGGAACGTAAACACGCCGAAGATGCGCTGCGCGAAAGCGAAGCGCGTTACCAGAGCGTGGTGCAAACACAATCTGAACTCATCTGCCGGTATCTGCCCGATCTGACGTTGACGTTTGTCAACAATGCTTACTGCCGTTATTTCAATGCCAGGCCGGAAGAGCTGATTGGGCGGAGTTTCCTGGAGTTGATTCCCGAAGCGCAGCACGCTGACGTGCGGGCATTTCACGAAGAATTGATGCGCACAAAACAGTCGGCCGTGTATGAACACCAGGTCATCCGGCCGGATGGATCGCTGCGTTGGCAGTTTTGGACGGATACGGCCGTTGTAGACGAAAATGGCGACGTGGTAGCGGTTCAGTCCGTCGGGTTGGACATCACCGAACGCAAACAAGCCGAAGACGGGCTGCGCGCCAGCGAAGAAAAATTCCGCCAGTTTGTTGAAGATGCGCCCATCGCCACGGTCATTGCGGATCAGAGCGGCGTCATTGTTCTGGTGAATAAAGAAGCGGAGCGCCTTTTTGGCTATAACCGGGCTGAGCTGATCGGGCAGGCGATTGAGTCGCTCGTTCCAAAAGAAATGAGGCAGGGTCATGTTGCCGATCGTGGCACATTTGCCAGCGCGCCTGTGAAACCGCGCATGAACAATATGGAATTGCTGGCGTGTCGCAAAGACGGCCGTGTCTTTCCCGTGGACATTCAATTGAGTTACATTGATGTTGCTTCGTTGCCTCTGGTCATGTGTTTCATCACCGACATTACCGAGCGCAAACAGGCAGAAGAGGCTCTGAAGCTGGCGCTGGCGCAGGAAAAAGAGTTGAGCGAACTCAAGTCGCGCTTTGTTTCGATGACTTCGCATGAATTCCGCACGCCGCTGGCGGTCATTCTGACAACGACAGAACTGCTCTCTACCTATCGAGACCGGATGGATGAAGCGCAAATTGATGCGCGTCTGGCAAAAATTCGCCACCAGGTCAGCCACATGAAAGATATTATGGAAAATGTGCTGCAACTGGCGCGTAGTCAGGCCGGACGTCTGGAATTTAGGCCGACGCAGGGTGATCTGTGGGCATTGTGCCTGGAGATTATCGAGGAATTTGACAGCCAGGCAGAACATCGGGGGCGGCTTGTTTATGAGTGCGCCAATGCGAGGGCAACGGCCGTTTTCGATCCACGTCTCATGCGTCAGGTGATTGGCAATCTGGTTTCCAATGCGCTGAAATACTCCGCCAGGGAAAAACCCGTCCACGTATGCCTGGTTCAGAATGGCGGCCAAATGATCCTGACCGTGCAAGACGAAGGCATTGGCATTCCCCCCAATGATCTCAGGCGTCTGTTCGAGCCGTTCCATCGGGCGGCCAATGTCGGCGAAATATCCGGCACGGGTTTAGGCTTGAACATCGCCCGGCAGGCCATCGAGCTGCATGGCGGCACGATTGCCCTTGAGAGCCAATTACAGCAGGGGACCACATTCACCGTCACATTCCCCCAAAACCCACCAGCCGGAAATGAAGCCTGAAAAAGACGCCGGCGATTGAAACGAAACCTCCCACATCCTGAAGAACCTAAATTTATCAATCTGCCCGCCTATAATCATTGACAGAATAATTCAAAGTTGTACAATTCAATCCCGGATTACTATGAAAACTTGGTTACGAGAAAAACATCAAAAATGGGTGGCTTTCATGCAATCGCTCAACCCAAATATAGACGCCCAAACGGTGCGCCTGATGGACGAACTGGGCTACGTTTCCCGCGCCATCCATTCCGCCGGTGAGCAAAGCCTGGAAGAGGCGGGCATTTCCTTCGCCCAATATCGGGTGCTGATGCACCTTTTTTTTGCCGAGCAGATGGGCGACGGCGGCGAACTGAACCCGTCGCAAATCAGCGAGCGCCAGGGCGTGAACCGCAATACCATGAGCTACCTCATTCGTGGTCTGGAAGAGGCCAGCCTGGTGGAGCGGCGTCTGAACGCTGAGGATCGCCGCCGGTTCAATATCAGCCTGACAGACAACGGCCGTGCCCTCGTCACCGAACACGCCCGCCAACACCTGGAAACTTTCAACCACTGTTTCAGCGTCCTCACCCCGGCCGAACTGGAGACTTTGCTTCAGCTTCTCACCAAAGTGGGCGCGCATGTAACGGCCGTGCGCGAAGGCTGCCCCGTGCTGGTTGACTCATAACACTGACTACCCAACATCCAACAAGGAGATAAATCCGTCATGCTTCGGATTTCCAGATACTTAAAACCCTATATGTTCATGTTTGTCCTGTCGGTTATCCTGCTGTTTGTTCAGGCTAACCTGGACCTGGCGCTGCCAGACTATCTGTCGCAGATTGTCAACGTCGGCATCCAGCAGGGCGGCATCGAAAGCCCCGTCCCAGAGGCTATTCGCAAAAGCCAGATGGATAAGCTGCTCGTTTTCATGAGCGAGGATGAGGCAACGGCCGTTCTCGACGCCTACACCCTGGTAGATGAAATCCATCCCGACTTTGACCAGTGGGTCGAAACCTATCCGACGCTGGCCGAAGAAGCCATCTACATCCTCAACGCCGATGTAGACCAGGCCACCCTGGACCAGATCACCCAGCCAATGGCCGAGGCGCTGGTGGCCGTGGCGGCCATCGAGCAAGCCCTGGCAAACCCGGAAGCCGCCGCCCAAATGAACAGCGGCAGCGATTCCGGCTTTGATCTGTCCCGAATTCCGCCCGGCGTGGACCTCTTCACCGTGTTGGGG
>CALFEW010000725.1 GCA_937958365.1 uncultured Chloroflexota bacterium
TATGACTGCCAACTGTACATGATGTTGGGCGAGCCGGAGGCTCGCCCCTACCTGGTACCCGTAACCCGAAGTCCGTATACCGTATTCCGTGGGCGTTTACCAGAGTTAATGCCCTACGGCATACCGAATACGGATTACCGAATACGGATGGGCGGCGACCCCATGAAATCCTGAAGAACCCTTATTCTTCACTCAGAGGATCATAAAAGCATGGCAGAACGATGGTAAATGTCGTGCCGACGCCTACCACGCTGGCTACTTCTAGATCACCGCGGTGTTCTCTGGCAATTTGGCGGCAGTAATACAGACCAATGCCATGAATGCCAGACTGGTTCTCTTTGGTGGTGTAATCTGGTTCAAACACACGCGCCACATTTTCCGGCTCAATGCCCTGCCCATTATCGCGAATGTCAATTTGCGCTTCGCGGTGCTGCACCGTCAGAACAATCTCCACCCTGCCCTGGCGCTCCGGTGGAATCGCATCCCAGGCGTTAACGATCAGATTGTGCAGCAGGCGGACGACGAGCAATCGGTCGGCCCAAATTTCCGGGGCCAGGTTGTTGTCTTGAAAGTGAATAGTGACGTGGGCCGGCTTTTGCTCCTGAAGTTCGGCAACGGCCGTCTGAATCAGGCTGGGCAAAGGAATAATTTCCGGTCTAAATTGCTGGTGGATGACGAGATCGCGCAGGCGAGCGCTTAACTGCCCGGTTTTTTCGGCGTTACGGCGCAAATCGGCCAGGGGAGCGGAGACGTCTTTAGCCGACCGGAGCTTGGTTTCGATTTCGGCCGTCAGGTCGGGAATGCTGGCGACGGCGCTGTTGATGTCGTGGATCATGCCGGTGGAAAGCTGGCTGATACGCTGCCACAATTCCCGGTCACGGGCGTGCTGCAATTCGGCGTTCAGCCTGGCCTGATGAATCGCCATCGCTGTCAGGTGGGCGAACAGGGAAAGCAGGCTGCGTTCGCCGTCGTCGAAGACGTGGGGGACACGGTAGTTGAAGAACAGGCAGCCTACCCGCGCTTCTTTAACCTGCAATGGGAAAACGGCCGTCGAACGAATGCCCTCACGGTGAACAAACGGGCCGCTGAGGAGCGAATTCTGGCGAACATTTTCGACGAACAGCGGTTCGTCGAGCTGCCATATCTGGTTAATGATGGTGGGCGTGTAGGGCGGTTGCTGGGTGACGGCCGTTTCCCGTTTCACCCCGGCCATCTCCCCCAACATCAATTGCCCCATCAGGTCCACGTGGTACAACGTAATGGCGCTCACTGTCCGCATGGCAAACATCGCCTGCTGCACCAGAAAATGCAAGATACCCGGCAGCTCCCTTTCATGGGTCAATCGCCAGGAAATATCCAACAGGCGGCGTAACGCCTGGGTGCGTTCGATTTGCTCCATCGTCAGCGCCAGGCGGCTGACAACGTGCTGCAAATATTCTTCGTGCTTTTCCGTCAGACCGCCGGGCAGCGGCGATTCCAGACGCAAAACAGCCAGACAGTTACCCGCCACCATCACCGGCATCTCCAGCAGGCAGCAGGTATCGGCGTGATACACCAGCGACGGATCACGAATAACCTCGTCGGCGCATAGATTCACCAGACTGCTGGTGGCCTGCAAGAAGGTGGTAAGAGGCATTCTGCCCGGCAGCAGCTCTTTGTCGGCCGCCCGCAGCCGGCCGGATTCAGCCAGATGAAACACGCGCCAGCGGTCATAAGGTTCATTGCGGATCAGGTACGGATGGGGCGCGCCTGTTTGTTCCTGCGCTGTCTGCAAAGCCCAGCGAATCGCCTCCTCAATCCCTTCTTCAGAGTGGACTTCCAGGCTGGCTTTCAGGATGCGGCCCAGGCTGGTTAGCTCCTCGGTGCGGCGGTCCAAATCGGCGCGCACCTGCTGGTAGCGGCGGGCGCTGGGAATAGCGACCGCGGCAAAATTGGCAAAAATACGAATCAGCCGAAGCGTTTCGTGGGAAAAGCGATGCGGTGAACGCCAGTTGAGGTACATCACGCCGACCGGATTTTCCGCATTGCCCAGGCGCACGCCGGCAAACGAGCGAATCGCTTCCTGGCGGATAAATTCACTGTCTAGCACGGCCGTGCCGTTGGTGGGCAACACGGCCGTAGCCGTATCTAAAACCGGCCAAACCCCTTCCCGAATGACCCAGGTTGCCATACCCCCCGACGGCCGTGGCTGGCCGATAGAAGCTTCATCCCAAACGCCCACGTGGGTGACGTGCTCAATATCATAGTCGAGCAAACCTGTCCCCAGGTCGGTGGAGCGCAAGGGATACACCACCACGCACTCCGCGCTGAACAACTGCTGCGCCGAAGCGACAATCTCCGCCAACACCGCCCGCACCGACTGGGTAATTTGATTGTTGACGGCGTCTTCCACGCGCAGCAAACGGGTCAGGGCGTCGGAGTGCCGCTTTTCGGCGGCAAACGCCCGCGCGTTCTCGATGATCAGCGCCGCCTGACTGACAAAGGTTTGCAGCAGTTCATAAGACTCGGCGGTGATAGGCCGGCCGGTAAACTTGTTATCCACGTAAATGACGCCCGACACCTGTCCTCCGGCTTGCAGCGGCGCCAGGGCAAAATCAATCGGCGGCTGAACAATGTCGTAAAACGGACGGGTGAAACCGGCCAACGCATTGTGCTGCGAACTCAACATCGGCAGTTGGCGGCGGTAACATTGGCTGAGGGGATCGTCAACGGCCGTTACCGGAACTTCTATCGTCTCCACCTGCGCTTGCAACCGTTGCTGCCGTCGCGCCTTTTCCTCCTGCGTGGTGAACAATCCCGCCAGCCATTCATCCACTGTCTCCCGGTTATACGGCTCCGCTTCCCACTCGGCCTCCGTCTCTTCCCGCGTCGGGTGGCCGATGCTCAGAGAGCCGACCAGCCGCTGCTGTTTCTCATCCGGCACAAACAGCAGCGCCCGGTTAAATTCCAGTCCCCAGCCGTGAGTAATGCCCTCCAGGACGCTGCGCAGCAGCACTTTTTCCGGCTGATCGCGGTGGTGGAGGATGCGCGTCAGAATTTTGTTGAACGTCTTGAGCTTATCGGCGTGGCGCGTCGTGGTATCCAGCAAATGGACAAATTGTCCTTTGGCTTCCAACGCCCGCGCCGCCTGGCGCAAAAACGCCGACACCTGCATCCGTTCTTCGCGCTGCTCATACGGCGAATCCGAATTGGTCAGGCGGCTGAAAGAAGCCAGCCCCACCGTATGCGCGCCAATCGGCCCAATGCGCAGCGGGAACAACAGGCGATTCTCGCCATCTATCAGCAAGATGGAATATTCTGGCCCGCGCAAAGCCTCTATTTCCGGCCGGTTGGTTTTTTCCAAAAGAATGGCGCGTCGGTTGGCCTCTTCTTCTCTGGCCGGGTAGACCAGGCGCAAAGCGTCGTCTGTTTGGTAGTAGAGATGGGCGTCGCTGTCGGGGTAGGCGGCTTGTAAGCCGCGTCCCAGGTCCAGAAAGGCGGGTAATGTGTCTTCGCTGGCGTGGATGGCGTTGATGGTGGCGGCGAAGAGTTCGGGTTTAACGGCCGTTTCCCCCGCCCGCACCGCCAGACCCAAATATTGAATCGCCCTGGCCCAATCGCCGGCGATGGCATACAACCCACCTACCCGCGCCGGTGTCAGGTGGCGGCGTACCATGGTGGCCCACAACGTGCTTTTGAGCTTATAGCCAACGGCCGTGCGGCCAAAAGCGCCGCACAAATCCAACGCCGTCGGCGACTCGCCGCTGTCTACGGGCAGTTCGCCGTCCGGCGCTTCGCCCCGTTCCAACAACAGCAGGGCACAGGAAAGCAGGCTGGGATTAATCTCAATTTGCCGCAGCGATTCAATCACCGCCCAATGTGTATCGTCCTGTAAAAAGGCGGCCGCCGCTTCCGCCACGCGCCTGTCGGTCAGTCGGGTCCAGCCTGCCTGTTTCATCTGTTCGGTGCAGATGGTTATCATCTGGTTAATCAAAAACGGGTCGCCGCCGGTTTGGGCCAACAACGCTTGCAGCCCGCTGGCCATGGGAATCAGGTTTGCTTCGCGGCAAAGCTGGCTCGCCTGCTCCAGCCGTTCCTGCTCGTCCAACTCGGTCACCAGAACCAGGTCGGAGATGCTCTCGAAACGGGAAGCATTGTCCAGCGCCACCTGGCTCAGACTTAGCGAGCCACAGACCACCGCCTGAAAATGCGCCCCTGGCTGGTTGACCACCATGGTGAACGCCGCCCGCAGCGCGCCGAGCAGCGAGGCCACCAGGTTGGGCGGAGCCATCTCCAATGAGTCCAGGAAGAGGGCCAGGTTACGGTCACTTTTGCGGCTCCATTCTACCAGGGCATATTGAAAGTCAACGGCCGTTTCGCACACCCCCAACTCGTCTACAGACAGAGCCGGTGGCAGTTTTTCGCAAATCGTGTCATACAAATGGGTAAAAAACTGGGTCTCATCATCGCGCCGGATGTCGCCCAATTTCAGATAAATGGCGTAATGATCCCCATCCTGATTCAACCGGTCCACAGCTTGCCGCATTAGCTTGCTTTTGTTGTGGTAACGCGGCCCCAACACCCGGCAGCAATTTCCCGCGTACACACTGCCCAAAATCTTGTACAGGTTACGCTCCCGGCGCGGCAAACGCTGCCTGGCTTTGGCCGCGGCCGCCGCTTTTTGACGAAATATCATCGTGGCGTCGCTGTTCATGTCAGGAGTTTGGCCCCCAAAATCTCTTCGCGCGTTTTGTCAAACAAGAAATCCACGTCCCGCGTCTGCCGCAACATATGCTGGAAGAGCGGCGCGGCAAATTCAAAATCGCGCCCGACCTCATTAAACACACCAGCCACGGCCAGATTGCGGCAGGCCTGGTCTAGTTGTTCATAGGTCAGTTTCAGCTTTCGTTTCTTTAGAATATCGTCCATGCTGCGCTGCGAAAAGATAGATTGTCCGGCCGGCTGATCATCGGCGGCCACCAGCGCATACACCAGGGCGCGTTCCACCGGCTCCGTGTTGGACATAAAGGTATCCAGCACAAAATTGCGGAATTCGCGGTTTTCATACACAAACTGCAAGTCGTCTTCGGTGATGGCTTCGCGCTCTTCTTCATCCAACTGCTCCAAAAGGGTTTTGCAGTAGAACTGGACATAGTTGGGCAGCCCGGCCGTCTCCCGATTGATGCGGTTGATCACATTTTCCCGATTCTGGATGCCGATGCGCAGCCGCTCCATGGGCACAACAATCATCTGGCGCACTTCGGAGCGTTTGAGGCGGCCCAGGTTGATGGTCTCGGCCAGGTTAAAAAAGGGAGAGTTCTGATTGGTGGAGGCGCGCATGGCCCGCCGATACCCGGCCATAATAAACCGCGCCTTACCGGAGTTAGACGCGGCGCGCAGCACGTCGAACAAACCCCATTGGTTGCCCACGTGGTCTAACAGCCGGTCTAGCTCGTCAATCAGAAAAGTGATGGGCGTGCCATGCAGCGAGGCGAAGCGGTCGAACATCAGGTTTTGGTAGCGGGTAGATTCGGCCGCTCGCCCTAACAGAAGTTTCATTTCGCTGGGGTCCAGGTGGTAGGCCAGGGTGCGCAAAAACTCGGCTTCGGAGTTGATGACGGTGCAATCTACGTAGAGCCGACGGATCTGGCCTTCGCCGGGCGGGTCCAGACGGTCCATGCGTTGTTTTAGCTCTTTGAGCAGGGAGGTTTTACCGACGCGCCGGATGCCCAGGAAAAGGTAGTTGGCGTCGGGATGTTGCAAGATTTTGTTGATTTCCATGCGCCGGCCGAAAAAGCGGCTGCCGACGACCGGTTTGTTGATTTCGTAGGGGGCCAGTTGCGAGCGGGGCATCTGGCTGAGGAGAATGTCTAAGGTAACGGCCGTTGGCGAGTCCGCCGCCTGAATTTGGGCCTGCTGCGCCACATCAATCAGCACAAACGTCGGCAGCGCCGGTGGTAGATGGGTGCGCAGGGTATCGGCACGGCCGTCTACAAATAACAAAATCGTGCTATTTTGCCAGCCCCGTTCCCGCACCACGTCGCGCACATTGTCGGCCAACTTGGGCAAAGACAGCGCCTTCAAGTCGGCTGCTTTGATCCAGATGCAAGGATTGGCGTCGGTCAGGCTCAGGCTCCAATCCGACAAATCCACCTCATACGTCTGGAAACGGCCGACTTGTCGCGGGCCGGCGCAGCTAAAATTCAGCCGTTCGGTAATTGCCCGTAGAGCCAATGGAAAATCCGATGCAGTGACCATGTTTTCCTCACTCCTCATCTGCAAATCATAACCATTCACCACGGAGGCACGGAAGACACGGAGAGTAAACCTGTAAAACCTCCGTGTTCTCCGTGGTGTAACTCCACAAAGGCTGTATAGTGACTACAAATCATAGATCATGGTTCTGAATTTTGATTAGCTCATATTGCTGCAAGAGGTAAGTCAGTTGTAATAACTGAGACAAATCGAGATTGGGCTTCAACGGGGCCAGATCGCTGATCTTCATCGGCTTGCCCCGGTGCTTGAGCGCCTGGTAAACGGCCGCTGCCAACCGAGACGTTTCGCCGCGCCCCACCTTTAATGAACAGACGCGCCCGGAGCTGGTATCCCACAGGCGATGCAACTGCCCTTGTTCGTCCACATGCACGTTTGTCGCCATGCAGGCAACGGTGAGGTCGGGCTGCCACACGGCCGTTGGCCGCACCGCCCGATGGTCTTCACGCCAATCTGCTTCACGGAGCACAATAGCGTCACTTTTGATGATTGTACGGCCGTCCACCAACACCTCAGGCGACAACGCCACCATATCGCAGTGAATGTGCGAGGCAACCTGCCCGCCCATATCCACATTGTCGCCCAACGCAATGTGAATCGAGCCATACTTTTTTTCATCCAACAGAGGAATGCCGGTTAACGTCTGCACGCGGGGATTTGCGCCCAAGCCAATTTCGGCCAGATTGTCCCAGTTTTCGTCGCCTTGCGAGCGGGCCACTTCGATCTGGGTGTTCAGTAAATGCTGCGCGGCCGGGCTTTCGGCCGGCGTCCATTCAACCAGACGCCCCTGGTCGAAGTGCAGGGTAATGGCCTCACCCGGTGGAATGGTGTAGCCGGGAATAGAGCCATTGATGACAATGCTGCCCTCGGCCAGCCCTTCCGGCGGGGCGATGTAGGTTTCGCCCGATGGCACGTTGCCCCACGAATCTTTCTGGATAATGCCATCGCTGATGATGGGCAGCCGCCGCCAGGCATTCAGAGGCAGCCGCAAATGATGTTTAGCCCCATGATCATCCTGGGTGATGATCTCCAACTGTCGCCCTTTGGCCAGGGCCAGGGCCAGCAGTTCACATTGGGCGGTCAGGGTCTCATAATCTATATCGGCCAGCAGCAGTGTGGCCTGATCAATGCCGGGCATATGGGCCACCTTACAACCGGCATTCAGAGCCGACTGCCGGGCGCGATCGCGAAAGGGCAGGCATTGCGGGGTGCTGTTCAGACAAACCAAAGCCGCTACAGCGTCATTCAGCATCGCTTCGACGCCAGGGAACAACCCCCTATCGCGCAAGTCTATCTGCATCTGTCGCGTGAAATAGGCCATAACGGGCCGGAGTTCCAGACGGACCGCAGTTTCGGCTAAGATACTGGCTGTATCAATGGTGGTTTCATCAGCAAAAACAACCAGTTCAGCCCCAGGCCGGAGCGCCAAACATTGGCTAAGAACAGTTTCGGC
>CALFEW010000726.1 GCA_937958365.1 uncultured Chloroflexota bacterium
GCCAGTCTACATGCACGGCATTGGTGTTGCTGATGATGCCCAGGCGCAGACACGGCCGTTGCGCCAATTCTACTGCATAGGCCAACGCTGCCTCGTTGCGGTAAATGTGGCGGCAAAAGGCGCGGGCAAATTCGTCGTAGTCGGGGGTGGTTCCGGCCTGTTGGACCAGGGTTTGGTGCAGTTGACGGCCGTTCACAATCCCTTTCCCCGCATCCTCGGCCAGATGGGAAGCGAGCCTATCCAGTTCACTGAAAGAAACCTGCGAGACGGCGGCAACGGCCGTCCATGTGCCTTCGTGGTCATAATCCACCAGCACGCTGCCTAAATCGAAGATAACTGCTTTGGGTGTCATGGTGTGGGTGTGGGTGTTGGGTGTGGGTGTGAGATTTGTCCAATCTTTAAGATTGGACAAATCTTCGTTGTTAGCGATTCGTGCGTTCCACCAGCCGCTTGAGTTGGTTTTCAAATGCGCTGTCCGGCATAAACGCCAGGTTCAATCGCCGCACAACGGCCGTGCGCGCCGCCAGATACGCATCTAACAATTGACGCAGGTGAACGGCCGTGGCCTTCGTGTCCTGCGCGTAAAAAGCGGCCAGCAAGCCTTTGTAAGCCGGGTCTTCGGGCGGCAGCACGCGCAGCAAGGGCGGCAGGGAAAAATGCAGCAGTTCCAGATACACGGTGAACGGCTTGTCAAAATCGCCGCGCAGCACCTGCCGGTATACGTCCCAAAACATCACCCAAAAGCGCTCGTCCAGGGAAGCCAGTTCGGCGGCGGTGATTTGCGGGCGGGTAAGCACGGTTTGGGCGCAGCGCGCCTGATAACTCGCGCCCCAGCCTTCCGCGTCGTCTTTGAGGATGCGCAGGTCGCGGTCCCAGGGATTGGGCGGCAAGCTGTCTTTGGTTTCGTAGCGGTAGTCTACTTTGGCCCCGTTGCTGTAGAGGGCGATGTGGAAAAACGGCCGTACATGCGCCGCATCAAACGATTTACACGGCACGTAGGGCGTCACCGATTTGACGAATTCGCGCCGCTGCCGCCAGGCGCTCTCGCGCCGGGAATCGTCGGCGAACACCAGGGCCACGTCCAGGTCGGAATAGGCGTCGTCGGTGCGACGGCCGTAAGACCCGGCCAGAAAGCAGACCAACACGTCAGATTCGGTTAGCACCCGCTGTTGCAGGCGGACAATCACACGTTCTTGTTCAAACATGGGAACCTGAAAATGATGATCAAAGATTGAAGATTTTAAAGGCAAAAGCAGCCAATCTTCAATCTTTCATCTTCAATCTTACAAAATCAGAAACACCCTATCAGCGTCATCGCGTACACGACGGCTGCACCCAACGCCAGCCCTGATAAGACTTGCGCCAGATTGTGGCGCTTCAGGTACAGGCGTACCCAACATACCAGTACCACAAACGGCAAAACGATCAGGCTTGCCGCCCAGCCGAAGACCAGGCCAACCAGCAGCATGGTCGCCATGATGCCGGTAGCGTGGAGGCTAATCAGCCAAAAGACGTTGATGAGGCCCAATAAGACCAGTTCAATGGTGTTGAACAGCGTCAGGCAGCGCAGCAGCTCTGGACCCTCGAAGGTGATGAGCAGGAAGTACAGGAACAGGGTGGAGAGAACGGCCGTCACGTACGGTAGATGCCGCTCTTTTGTGTTGCTCATGTGCAGTTCGGCAATCCGCCCGGTTTTGAGCAGGTATAACACGATGAGGATGGGCAGCAGAGAGACAAAAAAACCATAAACGGCCGCCCACAAGAAACCTTGCAGCGACGGCCGTTCATACAACGCAAACGCCAGCCCCAAAATGGCAAACATCACCGGCGGGCTGACGATATTGGAAAAAAGTCGGGCAGCCTGCACCAATCCGGTGCGGTCGGCTTCGTGGTGGTCGCGGGGCGTATTCATGGATGACAAGGTGACATAATGACAAGGTGACAGGGCGACAACTTCACCTGGTCACCTTGTCACCTTGTCACCCCGTCAAATTACGTGCCTTCTTCCCAGGAGTTCAGGTATTTCACCTGTTCATTGGTCAGAGTGTCAATGGAAATGCCCATGGATTGCAGTTTGATGGCGGCAATGGTCTGGTCCACCTCTTCTGGCACGGTGTAAACACGATTGTCCAGCTTGCCTTTGTTGTCCAGCAAGTATTTGGCGGCCATCGCCTGCCCGGCGAAGCTCATGTCCATTACGGCGGCGGGGTGGCCTTCGGCGGCGGCCAGGTTAATGAGGCGGCCTTCACCCAACAGATTGAGTTTACGGCCGTCTTTGGTGGTGTATTGCTGCACAAACGGCCGTACCTGCTTCGGGTCGTCCACAGACAAAGCGCGCAGCGCCGGTTTGTTGATTTCCACGTCGAAGTGGCCGGAATTAGCCATCAACGCGCCGTCTTTCATCACTTCCACGTGGCGTTCGTCAATGACGTGAATGGCGCCGGTGGCCGTCACAAAAATGTCGCCAATGGGAGCCGCTTCAATCATCGGCATCACGCGGAAGCCATCCATCACCGCTTCCAACGCCTTCAGCGGGTCAATCTCGGTGACGACGACGTTCGCGCCCAGACCCTTGGCGCGCATGGCGATGCCCCGGCTGCACCAGCCATAACCACCCACGACCACGGTGCGCCCGGCAATCAGGAAATTGGTCGCCCGGATAATGCCATCCATTGTGGATTGGCCCGTGCCGTAGCGGTTGTCAAACAGGTGTTTGGTCAGCGCGTCGTTGACGGCCATCATGGGGAATTCCAGCGCGCCGTCGGCGGCCATCGCCCGCAGGCGCACGATGCCGGTCGTCGTCTCTTCCGTGCCGCCGATGATGTTGGGCAGCAGTTCGCGGCGCGATTTGTGCAGCGTGCTTACCAGGTCCGCGCCGTCATCCATGATGATGTGCGGCTTGTGGTCTAGCACGGCGTTAAGATGTTTGTGGTAAGTTTCGTTGTTTTCGCCCTTGATGGCAAAGACGGGGATTTCGTAATAGCTCACCAGGGCGGCGGCTACGTCGTCCTGAGTGCTGAGCGGATTGCTGGCGGACAAAACAACGTCAGCGCCGCCGTTTTGCAGGGCGATCATCAGGTTGGCGGTCTCGGTGGTGACGTGCATGGTAGCCCCAACACGAATTCCGGCAAACGGCCGTTCCGCGCCAAATTGCTCACGAATACCACGCAAAACAGCCATTTCCTGCTCTGCCCATTCCATGCGATGCCGCCCACCGGGGGCTAAATCGGGATTCTTAATATCAAAGTCCATTTGTAACTGTTCTCCTAAAAACGTAATGGGGTTGGGGGTTAGGGATTGGTGATTAGGGCAAAAGCCCAGTCCCCAGTCCCTAATCCCCAGTTGCTAACAACACATTTAACGCCCCTTCGTCATCGAAATGTTCCCGATAACGAGCCACAAATTCGGCCGGCGTGAAATAATGATTTTGTGTGCCTAACTGTTCCAGCACGTACGTGGCGGCTAATGCGCCCATGCGCCCGGCCACCGGCCAGGGCAAGCCCAGTTCCATGCCGCGCATCAGCCCGGCCCGAAAGGCGTCGCCCGCGCCGGTTGGTTCCACCACCTGGCGCGGCGGCACAATCGGCAGATGAAATTCCTGGCCGTCGGCGAGCAAATAAGAGCCTTCTTTCCCTTTGGTGATCAACAACCCGCCCACGCGCTCACGGATACCGGCGTCGCTCAGGCCGGTTTTGTCACGAATCAGATCGTATTCGTAATCGTTGACGGAAAGCAGCGCGGCGCCTTCCAGCCCCTGGCGCAAATCGTCGCCGCTCAGGCGGGCCGTTTGCTGGCTGGGATCATAGATGTAAGGGATGCCCAGAGCTTTGCATTCCAGGGCATAGGCGCGCATCGCGTCCGGGTCGTTGGGCGAGATGATGGCCAGATTGGCGTCGGCGGCGTATTGGGCGAAGGTCAGTGTTTTCGCGTAGGCCATCGCGCCGGTGTAAAAGGTGGCAATCTGGTTTTGCTCATCGTCGGTGCTAACGAAAAAGGAAGCGGTAAAGTCATCAGGAATTTCAATGATGGTGGACGTATCTACGCCCAACCCGTTGAGCCATTGGCGATAGTCGCCAAAATCCTGGCCGGCGGTGGCTAAAATGCTGGGGCTTGAGCCAAGCAGCGCCAGGGTGTAGGCGATGTTGGGGGCCGTACCACCCCGATGTCTTTTCATGGTGTCAACGAGGAAACTCAGGCTGACTTTGTGCATACTTTCCGCGACAAAGGCGTCCGTAAATTTGCCGGGGAAGTGCATCAGGTAGTCGTAGGCGATGGAACCGGTGATTACGATTTTCATGTTGGTCATTCTTTTGGCCGGTTAGTTATTTTTTAGTCACGCAGTTTGGCCGAGTTGGTGACAATGCTATTATGGTCCTGAGGCTTAACATCGGTCTTAAGAACGGCCGTAAACCCCAACCTGTCGCGGATCATCGTCAGCATGGCGCGCAACCCATCTTTGACGGTGATTTTTTTGCCTTCAGCGTAAGTGCGCGGGTCGTAGCTGATGGGGATTTCCAGGATTTCGTGGCCGGAAAGCAAAATTTTGTCCGGCAGCTCAAAATCCAGGTTGAAGTCGGTGGTTGTCAGGTTGAGCGACTTCACTACATCGGCGCGGACCATTTTGGTAGCCGTGCCCACGTCAGTGAGGTGGCCGCCGAAGAGCAGGTTGGTCATGGCCGTCAGGGTGCGGATGCCCCAGTAGGCGTGGGCGTATTCGTAGACGGCCCGGCCGCCTAAAATGCGCGAGCCAAAGATGGCGGCGGCGTGGGTTTCGTCTACTTTGCGGCAGAAGTTGACGTGTTCGGCCGGGTCGTATTCTTTGTCGGCGTCCTGAATGATCATGTAATCGCCGGTCATGTTTTCGATGCCGGTGCGGATGGACATGCCTTTGCCCATGTTGCGTTCGTGGAAAAAGATGCGGATTTCGGGGTCGCTGATTTGTTGCAGGATTTCCCGTGTGCCATCGGTGGAGAAATTGTCCACGACGATGATTTCGCGGCTCCAACCGGGGCCTAAATCAACCGCTTGTGTTTTATTGATGACTTCCTGGATGGTTGTTTTTTCGTTGTAGCAGCAAATGATGACGGATAGTTTCATGTTCTTTCAACGTTGAGGACTGAGAATTACGCTTTTCATGGTTAAAGCCCAGTCCTCAGTCCTCAGTGCTAATAGATATTAATTTGAAAAGCCAACGCGAGATTATAACACACGGCCGTTTTTTACAAAAAGCCTGCGCCGACGGTAGGGTAATCAACGGAAAAACGACGGATAGGAGACGGCCGTATCAGCCGCCGGTGGGTGTGGGCGTGTCTGTTGGCGATGGCGTATCGGTGGGGGGTGGGGTCGTTGCCGTGGGTGGCAGAGGCGTGGCTGTCGCCGTTGGGGTGGCAGTTGGCGTACTGACGGGCGGTGTTTCGCTGGCTGTGGGCGTGGCGGTAGGCGTCTCGGTTGGGGTGGCTGTATTTGTGATGGGGACCGTCGCTGTTGCCGTTGCCGTGCTGGTGCTGGTTGGGGTTATAACGGCCGTGCCCGTAGGCGTCAGTGTTGGCGTACCTGTCGTGGTGGCTGAGGCGGTGGCTGTCCAGGTAGGCAACGGCCGTATCGGCGTCGCCGCCAGCGGCGGCAAAAAGAGCGTGCGCCCCGCCGTGAGATACGTGTCGTTCAGGCAGTTGGCCTGCATGATGGCGTACACTGTCGTGCCGTGGCGTAAAGCCAGTTTGTACAGGGTATCGCCTGGCTGCACCCGCACCTGCACCCACCAGGAAGGTGGGCCACAGGCAACGCGCGTCGGCGGCCGCACCGGCAAATAAATCCGCAGCCCGGCCACCACCAACCCGTTTTGCAGGCAGTTCACCCGGCTGATTTCGCTGACGGTGGCCCCGGAGAAGGCTGATAAACTTAGCAGCGTGTCGCCCGGCTGGATTTCGTAAATGCTCCAGCCTGCGGGCACTTCACCGCAGCGAATTACCGGCAGGATGTTGCCGATCGGTGTGTTGAGAATGGTTGTGGGGGAGTTGGTGGGGATTTCGGTGGGCGTTTGGTTGGGCACGGCGACGGCCGGCAGTGGCGTGTTGGTGGCGCTAACGGCCGTAACCCCCGCCACCGCCAACGGCGTCGGTCGCAGTCGGATTTGCAGGCTGTCAAATTGAGCCAGGAGCAAAGCCGCCAGCAGCGTGACCATCACGCTTGCTGTCAGGAGCAGATTGGTACGCCAATCGTGGGAATTTGCCGGCTTGTCCATTGACAGACTGTCAGTCGCTTGTTGTGGCCGCCGCCGGTGTTGGTTCGCCGACGATGGGAAACAGGACGGAAAACGTGCTGCCCACGCCCATTTCACTTTCAATCCACACCCGCCCGCCGTTGGCTTCTGTCAGTGTGCGGGCGACGGCCAGCCCTGCGCCCGTATCACCCAGGCCGTCAATCAGCGGATCGTCGGCGCGGTGTTGGGGATTGAAGACGCGCGCCCGGTCTTCAACCTGAATGCCGCCGCCGCTGTCGCTGACCGCCAGGTGGAGGAAGGTGATCGGGTCTGTGTGGCCGTTGTTGGCCGGCGGCGGGAGGGTATTGACGTAGGCCCGTACGGCCACTCGCCCATTGACCGGCGATGCCTGGCAGGCGTTGCCCACCAGATTGTTTAGAATTTGTTGCAGCGCCTCGCGGTGAATGGATAAAGCGGGCAAATGTCGCGGCGCATCCAGGTCCAGCCGCAGGTTCTTTTCGCGGATTTGGGTGATGACGTGGGAAACGGCCGTGTCTATGCTGCTCTGAATGTCCACGGCGTCAATATCCGCGCCGGCCAATCGTTCGCCGGAGGTCGTCAACTGCACGATCAGGTCCAGGAAGGCATCCATGCGCTCCACGTTGGCCTTCACTCGCTGCAAAAACTCGCGCTGTTTGGCTCCCAACGCGCCTAACATTTCGCTCATCAGCAGGTCGGTATATCCGGCAATGGAGGTCATCGGCGTGCGTAATTCTTGCGCCAGCGAAATCACCAGCTCATCGGTAACGCCGCGCTCCTGTCGCAGCAAATCCGCTTCCAGGGTTTCGATGCGTGCCTGGGCCGCCTCAAGCTGGCTGGAGTAACGGGTGATGGTCGTCATGATCCATTCGGTACTCAGCCCCTTTTCTCCGGCGGCGGCCAGGGCCATCGCTTCTTCGGCTTCGATGAGCGATTCACGTAAGGTTTCGATTTCTTGCTGAAGCGAAGCCAGACGTTCGTCGTAACTGACCTTTTCCAATTCTTCCAGCGTCGCGGCTAGGTCGCGGGCTTGTTTGCTGGCTTTGGTGGCCTGCGTCTCGGCTTGCAGCAGCCGGGCTGTGGTCGCTTCCAAATCGGTTTGCAGCCGGTTCCGCTCTTCTTCTACGGCAATCAGACGGCCGCTCACCAGCGCCGGCGCCGACTCGGTGAGGCGCGCTTGCTGCGACACGGCGATCTGGTCGGCGACCCGGCCAAACGTCAGGCTGTTGTGAAGAACTTGCGCGACGTAACGGCCCAGGGAAACGGCCGTTGCCTTTTCCTGGTCAGACCATTCGACCTGGTTGTCAGGCGCGCCGACAAGCAGCAGGCCTACGGCCGCTTCTTCCACCGTCAAGGGCAAAATGAGCAGCGCTCCCCACAGCGAAAGCCCCATCTCTTCATACCACAGGCGCAACTGCCGCCCACCCAGCCCGGTTGGCCGCAGCTCCACCGGGCTGTTATCGTCTAGTGCCTGTTGGAACGCGGGCCATTCACGCAGTTGGATGAGCCAGTTGGTCGGTTTTTCCCCGCTGCGCGTGGCGCGGTTGCTGCTTAGCTGCATTTGCTGCGGCGTATCTGGCCGCACCAGGGCCAGACCCACGTAAGGCGCATCCAACAAGTGGGCAACTGCGGCAATGGCGGCCTTGACGTTTTCTTCCGGTTGTAAAGAACTGACGACCTGGGTGACGTGGTTGAGTAAATCGGGCAGGGCGGTGGTCGCCGATTCGGGATTGTAGGCCGCCTTTTCCTGATGCAACAGGCTGGCGATGGCATGGCGGTAGGCAAAAATGGCCCAAAGAGGCAACGCAATGAGGTATCCCAGGCGTATCCAGAAGGCGATGTCTGTTTGGGTGGTCGCCGCCGCCGGGCTGCTAAAGAATTGCAGGATGTGGGCTGCCAGCAAAATCACCAGAATGATCTGGCGCAGGGAAAACCATAACGGCCGTTCCCCTAACGTCAATGCCACGCCGGTGATCAGCACGGCCAGTTGAAACACGCCCCAAATGGTCGCCTGAAAGGTGCTGTAATAAGCCACGCCGGCCAGCGCCTGCTCCGGCCAGGATTGGGCGAAGAAAATGTACATCATGCCAATCAGCAGCAGCAGAATGCCCGCGATGGTATCGCCCAACTGTGGCTGCCTGGCGGGATGGGGTATCAACGCCCAGACAATGAGAACGGCCGTAGCCGTATTGATGGCTTGCTCTAACGGCGGCAGAACGGAAACGGCCGTGGCCTGATCCGCATACACCACCAACCCGGCCAGCAGCAGTCCTAAACGCATCACCACAATCGCCCCGGCCGACCACGTCATTCGCCGCGCCAGATGATCACGCTTATCGCGCCGCCGTTGGGTCAGCGCCAACGCAAAAACGACCTGCAAAGCAAACAGGCTGATCAGATGATAAATCACGTTTCCTGGCGATTCGCTCAGGAGTTGCGTAAGCTGTTGCGTCAACGACATCAGAAAATCATCCAAAGCTAACTGCCGGTGCAAACTGACCGACATGAATTATAGCATACCCGAACTTTATGACGACAGGCGTTAAAACGGGGTGATTTTTTGCCAGCGGGAAGTTTGTTATCGGGCTGGCAGCACATACCTCTTGACGTTAACCGCAAAATCCATTTAAGATGACACAACAATTGATACCCGGCTTTTACTCCCTCAGGAATGAGTATGAAATAATTTGCGGACCTGCAATTGGGGACTGGCGATTGGCGATTTGTTCAGTCTCCAGTCTCTGATCTCTTCGTTCCCACAAGTTATTCAATCCGTGTTCCTTAGTTCAAAGGAGATTCCCCATGAATATTGGCGAAGCTCAAGTCGCGGCCCTGGTGGCTGTGCATCTGTTTGATGAGTTTTTTCGAGCGCTTCACCGAACCGGCGTCATCCCGGCCGTTTCCAGCAACGACCAGCCTACGCCCCTCGGTGACCGCAACGTCACCGTGCGCTTGCAGCCGCCGACTTTTGAATTGGGCGGTCCGGCCACCGATCCCCGTTCGCTGCTGCACTTGCTGGGCGATGTGGAACTACGCCCGGCCGGGATCAGCGGCGGTCCGGCCGATGCGACGCTGCCGCTGGATAGTTGGGTACGGTTGACAATTGTGCTGGTCCCGCGACCCGACGAAACGCCCGTGATCCGATTGGTCTATGATGGTGTAGATCAACTACCGGCCTTCCCATT
>CALFEW010000727.1 GCA_937958365.1 uncultured Chloroflexota bacterium
AGCGGATAATTTCTTCAATGTCTTCATACAGGCGTCTGGCCCATTTGTAGGCATCGCGTGATAGCTCGGCGATTTCTTCCCGCGACAGTTCCCCTGAATACCGGTCTAGCAGTTCCAGACCGGTGAGGATGCTGATGAAAGGCGTGCGCATTTTGTGGGTGATCATCGTGTGGAATTTGCGCCGGTCGCGTTGGGCGGTGATCTGGTCGGTGACGTCGTGAAGGTTGATAATCCAGGCAGACTCAGGACCGGTGGACAAATAATCAAGCGTATCCACTTGCAGCCAGATAGCCTGAGCGGTGGCCGATTCCGGTCGCACGAGATACCGAACCAGATTGTCAGACGGCCGTTCCGGCCACGTAGCCCACGCTTCTTTCGGTTCACGACGATATTGCTTCTTCACCAGAGACAAAAAGCTTTCTTCCTGATTCCGCTCCGCATTGTTCACCGAATTCAGCAGCAGCGCGGCCGTTGGATTCATAAACAGCACTTTGTCTTGCTCGCTTACCAGCACATACCCTGTTTCGGCATTGGCTACCACATGCTCAAATTTGGCCCTTTCGGCCAGCAGGCGGCGGTAACGATTCAGGCGCATGATGCCCTGCACTCTGGCCCGCAATTCCATGCTGTCCAACGGTTTGCTGATGAAATCATCGGCGCCGGCGGTAATGCCTTGCAGCCGCGAAGCGCGATCATCCAGGGCAGTAATTAGGATAATAGGCACTTCGGCCGTTGCCGGGGCAGCGCGCAGGCGGCGGCACACTTCAAAACCATCCATCTGGGGCATCATTACGTCCAGCAGGATGAGGTCGGGGTCAAATTCCACTGTTTTAGCTAAAGCTTCAATCCCATTTCTGGCAATCGCCAACTCATAACCTCGTGGAGCCAGCAAATCTTCCATATTTTCACAAGTGATTGGGTTGTCATCCACAATAAGGATCCGGCCCATTTGATTCATATTTATTTCGTTCCCTCTGTCTTGCGGCCATCAAGTTGAGCTTTGATGGCGTCTGACAAGGCTTGCAAACCATAAGGTTTGCTCAGGTAGGCATTGGCTCCGGCGGCCAGGCAGCGTTCCCAATCGCCGGGCATCGCCAGAGCGGTCAGGGCAATAATAGGCATGGCTTCTGAATCCATTTCTGCCCGAATTTGCCGAATGGCTTCCAGGCCATCCATGCCAGGCATCTGAATATCCATCAGAATCAAGTCTGGCTTTGCGCTTTGGGCGCGGCTGACAACTTCACGGCCGTCTCGCGCCGCAATAACCTGGTAGCCCATGAGAGGCAGAAACTCCAGCAGGTCACGCATCAGCGTTTCGTTGTCTTCGGCCACCAGGATGGTGATCGGCTTTTCTGACGATGGCTCGATGGGGAATTGGATGGGTGTGTTCGTTAGCCTGGGGGATACGGCCGTTTGCTCATCCGGCTGCCAGGGCAAAGAAATGGTAAACACGCTGCCCTGTCCCAGTTCGCTTTTCACCGTGACCCGCCCCTGGTGCATTTCGGTCAGGCGGCGCACCAGGCCCAGGCCCAGCCCGGTTCCCTCATATTTGCGCGCCAGCCCACTGTCTAGCTGCGTAAACGGTTCAAATAGGCGGGGCAAATCTTCCTGGGCAATACCAATCCCCGTATCCCAGACAACAAAATGAATCTGGCCTTCGGCGGCGTTGGTAAGCACTTCCAACCCTACGCGCCCACCTTCATAGGTGAATTTGATGGCGTTCGTCAGCAGATTGACCAGGATCTGTTTCAGGCGACGGCCGTCTGCCTCAATGGTAACCGGGACAATTTCCGTAGTTACCTGAATATGCTTTTGCTGCGCCATTTGTTTGGTTAATTGAATGCTGGCCTGGCAAATCGTTTCCACAGAAACCGACTCTATATTCAGGGCAACCTTATCTGTCTCAATCTTGGCGACATCCAAAATATCATTGATTAATGCCAGCAAATGACGGCCGCTTTCGTCAATGATATTCATCGAACGGGTTTGTTTCTCGTTCAGGCTGCCCTGCATCCCGGCCAGAAGCATTTCTACCCTTACCAACACATTATTAAGGGGCGTCCGCAGTTCGTGGCTCATGTTCGCCAAAAATTCATCTTTGGCGCGGGCAGCCCGCGCTAATTCGGCGTTGGCGACTCTGAGTTCGGCGGTACGTTCGGCCACCCGTTTTTCCATATCAGCCGCATGGCGCAGCGTCTGTTCATACAAAATGGTGCGCTGGATGGCGTTGGCGGCAATGTTGGCAATCGTCGTTAGCAGTTGATGCTCTTCAGGCTTAATGGGCTTCTCT